>JAHDBX010000159.1 GCA_020630145.1 Gammaproteobacteria bacterium
AAGTTATCGAGTTAATTAAGCAGCAACCTATTATTGTAGAATCATCACCCATGAATATTAAAATTACTCACCCTAATGATTTACGTTTGGCTGAAATATATTTGCAGGAGTTAGAAAAATGAGTGCTAATTTTAGAATAGGCCATGGCTATGATGTGCATGCTTTTGGTGAAGGCGATAAAATTGTTTTGGGTGGTGTTACTATTCCACATAAAAAATCATTAATTGCGCATTCAGATGGTGATGTAGTTTTACATGCTTTATGTGATGCTTTATTAGGGGCTTTAGCCTTGGGTGATATTGGTCATCATTTCCCTGATACGGATGCAGACTATGCTGGTGTAAATAGTCGAGAACTCTTAGCCATGGTTTATACATTGATTCAAAAAGAATCGTATAAGCTAGTTAATGCTGATATTACTGTACAGGCACAACAGCCTAAAATGGCCGGTCATATAATGGATATGCGAAAAAATATTGCAACGGTGTTGTCTGTTAATATTAACCAGGTCAGTGTTAAAGCCACCACAACGGAAAAGCTGGGTTTTGTTGGGCGAGAAGAAGGTATTGCTGTTGATGCAGTAGTGCTGTTAACGACATATTAATTCGAGTTGTCTATGCTACATTTACCTTTAGGCCCTGTGATGATGGATGTGCAGGGTACAAGTATTACAGAGCAAGAGTTGCTGTTGTTACAGCAGCCACAAGTTGGCGGTGTAATTTTATTTACACGCAACTTTGCATCGATTGAGCAGCTATATGCTTTAGTAGCCGACATTAAATCCATTCGCAGCCCTGCCTTATTGGTTTCAGTTGATCATGAAGGTGGAAGGGTGCAACGGTTTCGTGAAGGTTTTACTGTGCTGCCTGCTTTGGCTGCAATTGGTAAGCTTTATGATAAAGATCAAACAGCCGCACTGGAGGCTGCTAAGGCCCATGCATGGTTAATGGCGACGGAATTACTTGCAGCAGGCATTGATTTTAGTTTTGCACCTGTTTTAGATGTTGATGTAGGGCTTAGTAGTGTGATTGGTGATCGATCTTTTCATCATAATAAAAACGTTGTTGCGGAGCTAGGTGCTGCTTATTTGCAAGGCATGCATAGTGCAGGCATGTCGGCGGTAGGTAAGCACTTTCCTGGTCATGGGCAAGTTCAAGGCGACACGCATAAGGAAAAGCCTGTTGATTACCGGCAGTTGAATGAAATCTTAGACTTAGATGGGCATCCATTTTCTGCTTGCCTGACCAAAGGCTTGGATGCTGTTATGCCTGCCCATGTTGTATATGAGGCGGTAGATGATTGTCCAGCAGGTTATTCGTCGTATTGGTTGCAGACCATTTTAAGAGAACGCTTAGGCTTTAAAGGTGTTATCTTTAGCGATGACTTAAGTATGGCGGGCGCTGATACGGGGGCTACTAAACCACTGAGCTTTGCTCAACGCGCTGAAAGGGCATTACGCGCAGGTTGTGATATGGTGCTGGTTTGTAATGATATATCGGCGGCTACTGATGTTATTTATAATATCGATTTGGGATTTATTCCCGAAAACGATAGTTTACAAGCGCTTGAGCGTCGTCTTGCTATGCAGGCAAAGCAAAGTTACAAACTGCGTGATTTAAAAATGACTCTGCAATGGCAACAAGCGGTAGAAATTTGCCAGTGCCTACAAACTTAATATCTATAGCTGTTTTCATTTTTATATGCCTACCTTTACATGCTCGGCATACTGGTAATACTGCATATACTGGTTTTGTAATTGAAGCGCTTGATAATAAGGTTACTAATGATGCATTTGGTGTTAGTATTTCCGGCTATAGAGAAGATAAATACGACACTTTACGTACTTACTCGAAATTTGGCTTGTCGCTTTTAGTTGAAAAAGACGACCTAGCTGGAAATGATTTTTATGGTTATGATATCAGTGGCGGTATTAAGCTTGATGCTATTATGTCGCCATATGCTGGTATAGGCATCATGTTTGCTGAAACCGTAGTTTGTTCAAGCGACTATGAATATGCAAGTACATGTTATGAGGAAAGTGTGCTGGGTTTTTACCCTGAGTTAGGTTTTCAGCTTAATATTGGCAGAAATATTTTTATACGAGGTTTTGCTAGACAGTATTACTTGTCTAATAATTTTAGGGATTTTAGTAGCTACGGAGTTGGCATTGGGTTCAACACAGACTGAAAAAGAAAAAACAATGTCATTAGAAAATATAAAAAATGTTATGCAGGATGCAGACTGTATTTATAGCGAACAGGAAGTTGAAGCTGCTTTGGATACGATGGCAACAAAGTTGGATGCCATGTTAGAAAATGTTGAGGCTCCACTCTTTATTTGCATTATGAACGGCGGTTTTTATACGGCTTCTCGTTTAGTGAGCAAGGTTAGGTTGCCAGATTTACAGTTTGATTACTTGCATGCAACACGTTACCAAGGTGGTATGGCTGGCGGGGACTTAGTTTGGGAAAGCATGCCGAGTATACCCATGCAAGACAGAACAGTTGTCTTAATTGATGATATTTATGATGAAGGCATTACTATCAAGGAAATTATAGCTTCTTGTGAAGCGCAGGGCGCTAAAAAAGTCGTTGTGAGTGTTTTAACACGTAAAGAACATGATCGTGATAAGGCTAATATTGACTTAGATGTGGTTGGTTTAACCTTACCTGATAGATATGTTTTTGGTTGTGGTATGGATTATATGAATCATTTTAGGCAGCTTAATGCTATATATGCAGTTAAGGGTTTATAGTGCTAGGTGTTATAGCGGGTACGGGCTTAAATAATATAGCTGATTTTACAACTCAGAAAGCAAGTATTGTTGATACACCTTACGGTAAAACTTCAGGTGAGTTATTGCACCTTACGGTAAACCACAAAGATGTGGTTTTTTTGCCTCGACATGGCAGCTCACATTCTGTGCCACCGCACTTAATTAATTATCGAGCAAATATCTGGGCATTAAAAGAAGCAGGTGTTAAAGAGATTGTTGCATTTGCGGCAGTTGGCGGTATTACAAATAAAATGTCGCCTGGCTCTATTGTTTTGCCTGACCAAATTATCGATTATACCTATTCTCGCGAGCATACTTTTCATACAGATAATTTTAGTGCCGACCAGCATATTGATTTCACTTTCCCTTATTCGGAAGATTTGCGCAATAAGTTATTTAATATAACGCAGCAACTAGATATAGATGTTGTAGCACCGGCTACCTATGCTTGTACCCAAGGACCGCGCTTAGAGACGGCTGCTGAAATTTGCAAGTTAAGGCGAGATGCATGTGACATTGTCGGTATGACGGCTATGCCTGAAGCTGCTCTAGCGAGAGAGCTAAATCTAGACTATCAAAATATTGCGGTTGTTGTAAATTGGGCCGCTGGTATTAGTGATGAACGGATTACTATAGAGTCTATTAAGCAGATTATGGAAAATGCTGAACAAAACTTACAAAAAATTATTTCTACTTTTTAGCAATAAAACTATTCTTCTACGCGCGTTGCGTAAATTAACATACCCATTAATGGGTGGTCAACATGGTGTAGTTTTTTGCTGCGCATGCGTCTGTGTTGTTTTACTGAAAAACCATACAATCTTGCATTAGCTTGATCAGTTGTTGATAAAATATTTTCGTAAATAATTTTTTCAGGCGCGCCATCTTCCTGGTCTGCTGCAATTTTACTCTTGGCAACTTGTATAATAGGACGGCTGAATAGCAGGTCAGTATATACATGCAAATAGCGACCTAGTACGACTTTAATCGTGCCGTCTACTTCATAGCTTAAGCCCGAAGCTTCGTTAACGTTTTCTGTCCGGTAGGCTTGGCCAGCACGTATGCGCAGTGGTATGGCTTGTTTTGCACTTAAGCCAGGTTGTCTCCATGCAAAATGTTTAAGTACTGTGTAACGAGGTGATTTTCTCAATTTGTCCGCTTCACTTTTTAGTTGCAGTGAAGAGGCTGAAAGCCTTCTGAACCCGGCTTTTCTTGGTAATGATTTGGCTGAACCGTTTAAGAAATTGCTATTGCTATCAGTAGCAACAGGCAGCATATCTTTTGTGCTAGGTATGGTGAAAACTTCATGGCTAGTCCCTATGTTAGGCAAGACCCAATCTGCCGGCCAACTTTCAGCACTAAAGTTGGTCGGCTCATTGTACTTGAAAATGATCATCTCAATATTATAGGCAGGTTTATTTTGCGCAATACTGTTTGACTGAAAAATTATGTTAATCAGTAGGATGTAAATAAATAAAGTTATGCCTTTCATATGATCATTCTAAAGTTATTGTTTTAACGGGATTTCCCAACAATAAGATTAACATATACGGCATCGGCTAGACCATCTTCTGGCGAGAAATATTTATTGTAGTTTATGTTAAGGCCTAAATAATCATTGAAATATAATCTACCACCCAGCTGAGCATATAGACCGCCATCTATGTCAATTTTTTCATAGTCACAACCACTACAGTAAGCAATGCTACGGTTGGCATCAAGTATGGCTTCATAACCTGCTTTGAGACTCAATATAAACTTTTCACTTGGATAAAATTTATAGCCATAGTCTCCAAAAATGCCTATTCCTGATGCACTAGAAGATTTTATTCCACCAGTAGTGGAGTTGGTAAAAGCTTCATTGTCATCAATACTATATATATTGACTCCAAAACTAAAAGCTTGGTTGTTACGTCCTTTCTCATAGCCAAATGTTAATGATGAGGCTTCACCTTCAATACCTTCATCTGTCGCTTTTGCGTTATCAAATGTTACTGTTCCATAGCCAATATTTATGTTCGAGGCCGCGTAACTTATATTGTAAAAAAAAGCGATAAACAAAGTACTTGCTAGTAATAAACGCATTCTATTTTCCTATATTTGGTTTAATGGCACCTAATATTAGATCATAAAGTACATATTGAAAGCAATATTGTATAACTATTTAATTAATAGCTGGCATGTAAGCCAAAAACAAAACTATCTTCAATGCCGTTTCGGCTATCTAAGTAATATTTATATTGTGATTTAAAGCCAATATTACCAATTTGATGGTTTAAGCCAATTTGCCCGTAGGCACCTGCATCCACATCAATTTCTTCACTGTA
>JAHDBX010000160.1 GCA_020630145.1 Gammaproteobacteria bacterium
GTCCTAATGGCGCGAGGTATTCCATAATTTCTCGTTTACCACCAAAAGCGCCTACAGGCATACCACCACCAATAATTTTACCCAGCGTAGTTAAGTCAGGCTGCACATCATAAACGGCCTGCGCACCGCCTTTGGCAACACGAAAACCTGTCATGACCTCATCAAAGATGAGTACACTGCCATGTTCATCACACAAACGGCGCATAGCTTGCAAGAAGCCCTCTTTAGGCGGTATACAATTCATATTACCTGCAACAGGCTCAACGATCACACAGGCTATTTGATCAGCCAATGTAGCAAATGCCTGTTCTAGCTCTTCAATATTATTGTAGCTTAAGGTGATGGTATGCTCAGCCAATGCCGCAGGCACACCTGGCGAATTAGGCTCACCCAAAGTCAGCGCACCTGAACCGGCCTTAATTAAAAATGAATCGGCATGCCCATGATAACAGCCTTCAAATTTAATAATTTTATCTCGGCCTGTATAACCGCGCGCTAAACGCGCGGCACTCATGGTTGCCTCTGTACCGGAACTGACCATGCGCACTAATTCTATTGATGGAATTAAAGCATTAATTTTTGCCGCCATGGTTGTTTCAATTTCTGTTGGTGCACCATAGCTTAAGCCATTATCAGCCGCCGCTTTTACAGCCTCAATTACTTCCGGATGCGCATGCCCATGAATCATAGGTCCCCACGAGCCGATGTAATCGATGTATTGCTTATCATCAATATCATATAAATAAGCACCTTGCGCTTTTTTAATAAATATAGGCGTACCACCCACACTCTTAAATGCGCGTACGGGAGAGTTGACGCCACCTGGAATATGCTGCTGAGCATTTGAAAAAGCTTTTTCTGATAAAGCATGCGATGCGGTTTGTTTTGTCATAGTACTTACATTACCTAATGTTATAAGGGTGTTATTAATTTAATGTGTCTTGAATTCATACGACTTATATTGTGACTTATCAAGCGCAGTTAAATTATAATAGCTCTTTCCTTGTAAAGGTTACTTTTATGCCAAATCAATCCGATAAGCCAAATAAGACAGGTAAACAAGACGCTTTCACTTTTGGTCAAGGCGACGCATCCTTTCTAGCTGCGGGTGGAGAAACAGGCATACATACTTTATGCGCAGACTTTTATGCTTTTATGGATACCCTACCTGAGGCTAAAGCCATACGTGATATGCATCCTGATGACCTAGATGACTCTATTGATCGTTTAGCTGCTTTTTTATGCGGCTGGCTAGGTGGCCCAAGGCGCTACGCTGAAAAGTACGGCGGCATTAGTATCCCTCAAGCCCATGCACACCTAACAATTGACGCTAGCCACCGCGACGCGTGGTTATTGTGCATGCAACATGCGGCTAAAAAACAAGCTTATACAGACGCTTTCCAAAAATATTTGCTCACCCAGCTTGCTGTACCGGCACAACGTATTTTGCAGGTTAGCCAGTAAAAACTCGGTAAGAATCCAGTGAAAATGCGGGTAGTCGCTTTGCTAAAGAATGGCTTTCCTCTATAATCACGGCCTACGAAGAAAGTACCCATAAAGGTAAAAAATGAAAAAATATATGTGTCTAGTTTGCGGCTGGATTTATGATGAAGAAGCCGGTTGGCCTGAAGATGGCATTGAGCCAGGTACCAAATGGGACGATATACCCGAAAACTGGATGTGTCCAGAATGTGGTGTCACTAAAACTGACTTTGAAATGGTTGAAGTGTAAATAAGCTATGCAAAATGGCTGCTTACTTGGCTAAGCAGCCACTTATATCTTCTGCTAAGTTCTCTAGCAAATTATCATATAAATTAACACCTACTTCTAAACCATAACCAATGGGGTCCAAGCTTTGCAAGCGTATACCCTCTTGACTGGCTAATTGCTGCGCGGCCTTAGGGTGGTGAGCCGGATCATAAAATATACAGGCTATTTGCGCACGGCGAATCGTCTTATTAATCAGCAAACGCTGCTTGCCACTTAATGGCAAGGTTGGATGCAAACTAATATTAGAAACATGATTTAAATTAAACTGCTTTTCATTGTATTGAAAAGCATCATGCAAAGTAGCAAAAGCCTGCTTTTCAATACCGGCATACCGTTCCGCCAAACGACTGTTTAGCAGGCGTATTTTGTCAGCAAATATTTGCACATTATTTTGATAAGCTTGTGCGTTTTTTGCATCCAATACAGCAAGTTTTTCTGCAACCGCCCTTGCTATGATGAGTGCATTATTCGTATCTAGCCAGATATGCGGATCGATCTCTTCTGTATGTTCATGATCACCGTGGTGCTGGTGGCCATCACTCTGCTTGCTATCATTATGTGTTTCACGCAGCTCATGTCTAGCCAAGCCCTCTACATCTAATACACTAAACGCTTTTTCATTATTGCGTAAGCTGCTACTAAATGTACTTTCTATGTCAGGCCCAATCCAATAAATCACATCAGCCTTAGCAATGACTAGGCGATTTCGTGGTGTTAAATTATAGTGATGAGCAGATACCTGTTTATCCATCAATAAAACGGGCTCACTTATACCCGCTGTAACATTGCTAACAATTGAATGCAGTGGCTTAATGGTTGTTACCACATTTAGCGCTAAGGCATTAGCACTAAAAACAAGGCTAATTGCCATTAGGCTAGCGCTATTGATTAAAGAGGAAAAAAGTAATCGCATAAATGTCTGTTAGTATCAGCAGTAAATATCTTTAAAAAATATCTAGGAGAAACCGTAAAATAAAGTTATTAGCCAAGAAGTGAAATGATATTATACCAAATAAATCAACTGTGTTTTCACCTATGTCAAACTCCATACTCGCTGAATTAACAAACGTGTCTGTCACGCTAGACGGTCGCGAGCTATTGCATGACATTAATTTTCAGCTAGAGAGCAAAGAAATCGTCAGCTTAATTGGCCCAAATGGCGCAGGCAAAACCACCTTATTACGCGTGCTTTTAGGCCGACAAGCGATTAATTCTGGGAAGGTCTCTTTACGTAAGGGCTTACGCGTAGGCTATATGCCACAAAAACTTAAACTCAACGCTAGCTTACCCGTCACAACCAAAGGCTTTTTAAAACTGAGTGCGAAAGTAAGCGATAAAGACATCTTACAAGCCTTATCATGGGTAGAGGCTGAGCATTTAATCGACCGGCAAATGCCTAAATTATCCGGCGGTGAAATGCAAAAAGTTTTACTTGCTCGTTGCATGCTACGCAAACCCGAATTATTAGTACTTGATGAACCCGCTCAAGGTGTTGACTTAACTGGGCAAGAGGAGCTCTATCAAGAAATTTCTGCTATACGTGACCGCACTGGCTGTGGCGTATTAATGGTATCGCACGATTTACACTTAGTTATGTCATCTACTGATAAAGTGATTTGTTTAAATCGCCATATATGCTGCACAGGCAAACCTGAATCGGTACAAGCACACAAAGAATACCAAAACTTATTTGGCGACTCAGCAGAAGCATTTGCTATCTATACGCACCACCATGACCATGAGCACGACGCTTGCGGCGAGGTTATTGATCATGATTGAGTGGTTAAGCCATGACTTTTTTTGGTATGCATTCAGCGGCGCCTTAATGGTTGCCATTTTAGCGAGCGTACTCGGCTGCTTTGTTGTTTGGCAAGGCATGTCGTATTTCGGCACAGCATTAGCGCATACAGCCTTACTGGGTGTCGCTTTAGGTTTTTTCTTTGGCATAAACACTAAACTCGCCGTTGCCTTAACCGCTTTGGCAATGGGCTTGCTGCTCACATGGTTACGCAGTATTGCCTCGCTACGAGAACAACTGCATAACGATGTATTACTGGGCTTCCTCGCGCATATCGCCATGGCTTTAGGCATTGTTGTTTTAGTTGGCATTGATGATGTTCGCATTGATATTTTCAGCTATTTATTTGGTGATGTGCTTACCATCAACCAAGAAGACTTACTGTTCTTAGGCGCGACATCTGTTATAGGCGTAACCATTATTGCGCTTGTTTGGCGCCCTTTATTGATGATGATTGTTGATGAAGAGCTCGCTTCTATAGAAGGTGTGAATACTACCGCTATTCGTCTAGTGTTTATTTTACTGCTAGCGTGGGTAGTAGCCTTAGCGATGCAAGTAGTGGGGGTTTTATTGGTTGCATCCTTCCTAATTATTCCGGCGGCCAGCGCAAGACGTTTATCAAACACGCCCTTACAAATGGTTTTGTTCTCTGTTGCATTGGCTATTATTGCCGTATTTATTGGCGTGTTATCTTCATTTAATTGGAATATCCCTGCAGGCCCTATGATTGTAATGGCCATGGCAGCTGAATTTATTGTGATTTGGTTGCTACCGAAAAGGTAACTGTTTACACTAGCCGCGTGTTTTTATTAAACTGATCGCATTATGCTAGTTCACCCAGAAATAGACCCTATTATATTCAGCATAGGCCCAGCAGCCGTGCGTTGGTATGGCTTAATGTACCTCTTGGGCTTCGTCAGCTTTTATTTCTTAATGAAAAGCCGTATGCAGCGTATAGACAGCCCTTTTAAGAACAGCGAACAAATCAGCGACTTTCTATTTTACGGCGCCATGGGTGTCATTTTAGGTGGTCGTCTAGGCTACTGCATGTTTTATGCACCGCATTTATTCGCCGAGTTTACACCGGCTACACTTCCCATACTTAAGATCGATGTTCCTTTGTGGGGCATATTACGCTTCACTGATGGCGGTATGTCATTTCATGGTGGTGCAATGGGCGTAATAGCAGCAACATTATTATATGCATGGAAGTTTTCCATCCCGGCATTTAAATTAGGCGACTTTATTGCCCCCGCTATCCCTACTGGCTTATTTTTTGGCCGTGTGGGTAACTTCTTGAACGGTGAGCTTTGGGGGCGCACACCAGAAGTACCTTGGGGCATGTTATTTCGTGATGGCGGCCCGCTTCCACGCCACCCATCCATGCTTTATGAAGCCTTTCTAGAGGGCCTTGTGCTATTTTGCATACTCTGGTTTGTTAGCCGCGAACCGCGCTCAAGAGGCATGATGTCAGGCTTGTTCCTGATTGGTTATGGTGTTTTCCG
>JAHDBX010000161.1 GCA_020630145.1 Gammaproteobacteria bacterium
AAATACCAACAATGGGAATAATAGTAGCTTTTGTATACTTAGCAATTAGTATTTTTGACTTGTTGGATAGTAAGCCGGTCTTACTGTTTTCTGGTTTCATAGTAACTGTATTCATAATTGTGAGGTCCTTATTAAATAAAAGCTAATGTAAAATAAGGCCAGCAGTATCAACTGGCCTTATTCGACTAGGCTTTTATAACTTTTGGCCTTTCTTTAAACCAATCTTAAATTTATTAATGTAATCATTAGGTTTGTTACCGTCATAAACAATATCATCAATAAAGTGTGTTTGAGGTGCACGGAAACCTGTTTCAGTTGCGAATGCTGGAAAATCAGATGCTTTGGCTAAGCCATCATCAATTAATGACTGTGCAGCTTTAACATAGATATCCGGACGATAAACTTTCTTAGCCGTTTCTTTATACCAAGCATCACTTTTATCTTCTGATATTTGTCCCCAACGACGCATTTGTGTTAAATACCAAATAGCATCAGAGTAAAATGGGTAGGTTGCGTTATAACGGAAGAATACATTGAAATCCGGTACGGCACGTTTGTCACCCTTTTCGTATTCAAAAGTACCCGTCATTGAGTTAGCAATTACCTCATAGTCAGCACCAACATAATTTGATTGGGAAAGGATCTTAACAGCAGCTGGTCGATTAGCATTGTCTTTTGCATCTAACCACATGGCCGCACGTATCATGGCACGTACTAAACGAATAGTAGTATTTGGATATTTCTCAGAAAATGCTTTCGTTATACCGAATACTTTTTCGGGGTTATTTTTCCAAATTTCATAATCAGTAACAACAGGTACACCAATACCTTTAAATACGGCTTGCTGGTTCCAAGGCTCGCCTACACAGTAACCATAAATTGTCCCTGCTTCTAATGTAGCGGGCATTTGTGGTGGCGGTGTAACAGACAATAAAGCATCAGCATCTATTTTTCCGCTACTATCGCCTTTATGCGGAGCATAGTAGCCGGGGTGAATACCACCAGCAGCTAGCCAATAACGTAGCTCATAGTTATGTGTTGATACAGGAAATACCATGCCCATATTAAACGGTTTACCTTCAGATTTGTATTTCTCTACAACCGGCTTTAATGCATCGGCTTTAATAGGGTGTACAGGACGACCATCTGCCATTTTAGGGATATTGGGTTTCATTTGTGCCCAGATCTCATTGGAAACAGTAATAGCATTGCCGTTTAGGTCCATTGAAAAGGGTGTAATAATCTCTGCTTTAGTACCATAGCCGATGGTTGCTGCTATTGGCTGACCAGCTAACATATGTGCACCGTCTAATTGGCCATCAATAACGCCATTTAAGAGTACTTTCCAGTTAGCCTGTGCTTCAATAGTGACAAATAGACCTTCATCTTCAAAGTAACCATTTTCATAAGCAATGGCGATAGGCGCCATGTCAGTTAGTTTAATAAAACCAAATTTTAGGTCTTCCTTCTCAGGTTCACCTAGTTTGGCGGCATTAACGGAAGTGCTTAATAAAACGCTTGTTGTTATCACAGTAGTTAAAAGTGTTTTAACTATCTTGTGTGTATGAAATTTTTTTAGTGACATGTTAAACCTCAAGTATTTGTGTCTAACGAGGTTTTAGCATGTTGCATGCCAAAGTAAGATTTACTTAAAAAATAGTTAAAGGTTGATGAAAATAGTTTGATTAGGCTATTTTTTTATCGTTATGCACTAAATTTGGATTCTAATGTCTTATTATGGTGCATGGTTTGAAGTTTGGATAAGTAGGTTTTGATCAAAAGCAGGGCACGCCCCAAAAAATTGCACAAAAAACTATCATTAGTTTCTTGAGTTACATTTCGCAGTAAGTAAAACGGTGTTGAATAAGACCGTTTATCAGTAAATATGACATTTTTATTAAGTATCACCTTGCTAGTATAAGTTTGGTATAAAGCTTGCAATTACTTTATGTTAATTATTTTTTATTGTATTAATACAGTGTAAAGGCTTATGAAGAGTTTCAATTTTGGTAAATATAGAGTGATTGTTATATCGATAGCTCTATTCTTAGTGTTTGATTTAGGTGTTCTAATTTTAAACTTTTATATATCATCAGAAATTGCGAAAGATGCTACAGCTGTTAATTTGGCTGGGCGCCAACGAATGTTGTCACAGAAAACGGTGAAGTCATTACTTGATATTCAAAATAAAAATTTCTTGAACGAAGACTATTCTGCCCCAGTAGATGAACTGAAAAATACATACAGTGTATTTGATACAACGATCAATGCTTTTGAAAATGGTGGCAATACGCTAGGCGGTAATGGTTCGCAAGTTGAGTTAAGTAAAATTGAACAAACTGAAGGTAATCTGATATTAGACGATGCTGCTTTAATATGGGGTCCATATAAACGTGTTTTATCTCCAATATTAACCGGGCAGTTTAGTGATGCGCAATTATTTTCAGCCGTTGCATATGCAAGTAATAATAATATTGCTTTGTTAGGAAAAATGAATGATCTAACATTTTTCTTAGAAAAGAAAGCGACTGATAAAGCTAAATTTTTGAGAATGGTACAAGTTATTGGTATTAGTTTAGCAACGATAAATTTCATCATTATATTGTTTCATTTTATTAAGCAACTCAGAAAAAATGATGAGCTTTTAGAGTTTGCGAAAAATGAAACAGATGAAATACTGAATACCGTGAATGAGGGACTGTTTCTGTTAAATAAAGATTATTCAATTGGCTCGCAATACTCAGCAGAGTTAGAAAATATTTTTAGACGAGAGTCATTGGAGAATGTTAATTTTAAACGTTTACTGTCTTCAATAGTAAAAGAGAAAACACTACAGGTTGCCGTAGACTATATAGACTTGTTGTTTGGCGATAGGGTTAATGAAAAATTAGTCGTTTCATTAAACCCGCTGGACAAAGTTGAAGTTTTATTTGTAGATAAGAGCGGTGAATTTAGTACGCATTATTTGTCGTTTACATTTAGTCGAGTTGCAGGTGAAACAGGCTTGTCACATTTGTTAGTAACGGTGGTAGATGTTACAGAGCAAGTATTGTTAGAAAAAGAGTTGCTACTTGTACAAGAAAAATCAAAAGATCAAATTAATTTGTTGACGGAAATATTACCAATGGAGCCTGATTCATTAATTAACTTTTTGAATGCTTCTCAAAACATGCTAGATAAAGTGAACGCTGAATTACGAAAATCTACCCGTGATGACGGTGATTACACTGAAAAAGTAGATACAATTTTCAGATATATACACCGTTTAAAAGGTGATGCTTCTGCATTAGGTTTTAAGTACATGCAAAAAGAAGCACATACATTTGAAAAAAGCTTAGTACAGTTAAGAAATACACCTAATTTAACAGGTAATGATTTTTTGTCTTTAGCTATAGAATTGGAAGATATGTATCGTATTATTGAGTCAGTTAGAGCTCTTTTTGATCGTCTTGGTAGTATTCGTAATAGTGTTTCAGCAAAGAATGAACTAGGTCAATCTGCTGTATTGGCTGAGAAGAATCCGATTCAATATGACTGGACGGATTTAGAAAAATTTACCGTAGATACTGCAGCTAAGCATGGAAAAAAAGCGTCTATTAAGTTAAAAAACTTTGCTGCTAGTATGCCAGCCCAGTATAGCTCATCTATACGGGAACTGTTGATTCAGTTAATTCGCAATTCCATCGCGCATGGCATTGAAGAGCCGCGTACTAGAAAAGCAGCTGAAAAACCTGAAGAAGGTTTGATTAAGGCTGATTTGCAATTCAATGAAGATGGTTCATATAGCTTTGTGTATAGAGATGATGGTTTAGGTTTAAACCCTGTAAAGATAAGGCGTTCAGCAGTTAAGCGGGGTTTGTATTCAGAAGAAGAGGCTTCAGAGCTAAGTGAGCAACAATTAGTACGTTTACTATTTAAGCCCGGTTTTTCAACTAATGATGATCCTGATGAGGATTCGGGCAGAGGTGTAGGTATGGATATTATTAGATCAATGGTAAATGAAATGAATGGCAAACTTCGTGTTGCTTCATCAATAGGTAAATATTGCCAATTTACTATCTTGATACCGGCTCCTCAACCAGTACAAGAAGTAGCATAGTAAAAGTGTAGGGTTAACAATGAAATTAATGATAGTCGATGATTCTAATATCATCCGAAAAAAAATAGAACGTGTAATGACTAATGAAGGGCAGTCATTTAATGTTGTAGGTTCTGCCAAGAATGGTAAAGAAGCTATTGCATTATTTAGGCAAACCGAACCTGACGTTGTCACAATGGATTTAACGATGCCCGAAATGGACGGCATAGAGTGTATTTCACAACTAATTAGTATGAAGAATGATACCTTAATACTGGTTGTATCAGCTTTGTCTGATAAGGCGACAGCTATAGAAGCTTTAAAACAAGGCGCGCATGGTTTTTTGTGTAAGCCATTTAGTGATGGTGAGCTGCAAAGTGCATTGTCTGAACTGATTGAAAAGGTATAAATATGGATGAGTCTAGCTTAGAAGTGTTTGTTGATGGCGCAGTAAACTATTTTTCACAGGTTTCTGCACAACCTGCAAAAGTAGATACACCTTACTTAATAGATAATGATGAAGACATTACTTTTGACTATACCGGTGTAATCGGCGTTTCAGGTGTAGAGACTGGTAAAGTATGTTTTACAGCCCCAAATGCTTTGCTGCGTCACTTGTTAGTGATTATGGGGGAAGATGTTATTAATGAAGAAAATATGGCTGATCTAGTGGGCGAGGTTGCCAATACGATTTCTGGTAATGCACGTAAAAAGTTGGGTAGTCAATTTATGATTTCTACACCTTCTATTGTTGATGCCAGTATTGATCAACTAAGTTTGCCATCAAAAAATCGTTCATATGTCATTCCTGTCACATGGAATAGCTACCGTGCTGCCGTGATGGTTTCATCAGAAGAATATTGATGCTTCGTTGTAATAAAACTCATAACTATAAATTTTTTGTAATTAATATGTAATAAAGCTTCTATACCATGCCTGTTTTACATAATCAGGTTTTTGTCG
>JAHDBX010000162.1 GCA_020630145.1 Gammaproteobacteria bacterium
ATATCGAGTAAGGGCACCATAAATGCAACAGCGAATGGACGTGTTACCATTAATGTTAAATTGCGGCCCACCCCCCAAACGCCTGACTCACTAAGGTCAATTTTAGGCCTTATTGGGCAACCTGACAGTAAAGGCGACTATAACATCAGGCACAATACGTTTATCAAGACGATTTTGTAGTTATTTGCCGCTTATTTTGCTAAAATCCCCCGCCTTATGAAAACACTCGTCGGCATTATCATGGGTTCCCGCTCAGACTGGGACACCATGGAACATACAGTAGAGATATTGAAAAATCTCAACATTCCTTACGAAACTAAGGTTGTTTCTGCGCACAGAACACCTGACTTATTATTCAGCTACACCGAAGAAGCCCACTCTCGCGGCATTGAAGTGATTATTGCTGGTGCTGGTGGCGCGGCTCATTTGCCCGGCATGGCCGCTGCAAAAACACATTTACCCGTACTTGGTGTGCCTGTACAGTCTAAAGCGCTTAATGGCATGGACTCTTTACTATCTATTGCTCAAATGCCTGCTGGTATACCTGTTGGCACCTTAGCTATTGGCAAAGCAGGCGCAAAAAATGCTGCCTTATTAGCCGCCAGCATACTAGGTAATAAATACCCTGAAATAAGCACAGCTTTACAAACTTTCCGCGCTAAACAAACAGAGACGGTGTTAGCGGATTCTGACCCATCTATTCCTAAGAAGTAACTCACTTATGCACATTGGTATTGTCGGTGGTGGTCAATTAGCCAGAATGATGGTATTAGCAGGCGAACCATTAGGTATAGACTTTATAATATTAGACCCTGCTAAAGATGCTACCGCTGGCCAGGTTACCGAACAAATTATTGCTGATTATGATGATATCGACGCTTTAACCCTGCTCGCCACAAAAGTAGACGTTATTACTTTTGATTTTGAGAATGTACCTGCAACGGCTTTACAGCATCTTGAATCTCAGTGCACAGTTTACCCTCCAGTAAAAGCCTTAAGTATTTCTCAAGACCGCCTAGCTGAAAAAACACTGTTTAAACAGCATGGTATTGAAACCGCACCTTATGCAGAAATTAATACGCTAACTGACTTACATAATGCCTTAGCCACCTTAGGCACACCTTGTATATTAAAAACGCGACGCTTTGGTTATGACGGCAAAGGACAGTTTGTCATTAAAGACAAATCACAAGCCGATGAAGCTTGGCAAGCTATCAATCAACAAGCCGCTATTTTAGAAGGCTTTATTGACTTTGATAAAGAAGTTTCTATCATCACAGCACGCTCTCGCTCAAGCGATACTCCTGCTACATCCGTTTATTACCCGCTTTCTGAAAACCAACACCAAAATGGTATTTTGCATATTAGTCGCGCACCTTGTGATGATGAAAAATTACTCGAACAAGCTAAAGACTTATTAGCGCCATTAATAGAATCTCTAGATTATATTGGCGTATTAACGGTAGAATTTTTTGTGAAAGGCGATCAACTTATTGCAAATGAAATGGCACCACGTGTACATAACTCAGGCCATTGGACGATTGAAGGCGCCCATTGTAGTCAGTTTGAAAACCACGTACGTGCAATTAGTAATTTGCCCCTAGGTTTAGCCACTGTTAGCTCACCCTATTCGGCTATGATTAACTTTATATCACAGATGCCTGAGTTAAAAGCTATTTGTGAAATTGACAGCTGTCACATACATGACTACCATAAAAAACCTCGTGAAGGCCGTAAAGTAGGTCATGCTACTATTACAGCTGACAACAAAGGTTTACTAGAAGCACAGATAAAAGAAATATTAGCGATAATGTAAGCTTGCTTACAAGTTTTTCGCGCTATACGTATCACAACGATTAATATCTCCATACTGTAAGCCTATCTTAAACCACTTAACACGTTGTGCAGATGTCCCATGTGTAAATGATTCAGGCACAATATAGCCTTGCAATTGACGCTGTAAATTATCATCACCAATAGCCGCTGCAGCACGCAAAGCTTCTTCTACATCACCTGCCTCTAGCACTTGCCTAGCTTTGTCTGCGTGATTGGCCCATACACCAGAAAAACAATCTGCTTGCAACTCTTGCCTAACAGACCATTCATTGGCCTTAGCTTTACTTGAACGTTGTTTCTGCTCATAAACTTGCTGTGATATACCTAATATTGTTTGTACGTGGTGCCCTACCTCATGCGCAATAACATAAGCCTGTGCAAAATCACCTGGCGCTTTATATTGACGTCGCAATTGCGAGTAAAACGACAAGTCAATATAAACCTTTTGATCAGCTGGACAATAAAATGGCCCTGAAGCCGAACTAGCCATGCCACAAGCTGAACGTACAGAACCGCTGAACAATACAAGCTTCGGCTCTTTATATTGCGTACCTAACTGCCTAAATATTGGACGCCAAGTATCTTCTGTATCAGCTAAAACTGCAGACACAAAGTTGGCAAGCTCTTGCTCCTCAGCAGATTGTTGAACAGGCCCAGTACTCGTTGTCTGCCCTTGTTGTATGCCACCAGCTAATTGCAAAATCATACGAGGATCAACACCAAAGAACATAGCAATTAAAGCAATAGCAATAATACCCAAGCCACTGCCGCCAGCACGTTTACTGATACGGCGGCCTCGCCTATCTTCAACATTGTTACTACGGCGATTGTTTTTCCAACGCATGATGCCAACCTTAAATGTTATAAACTGGGCATAGTATACAAACTCTACCCACTTTATGTCACACCCTATAAAAAGCTGAGCTAATATTTTTATTCATATAAAACAGACACTTAAGCAATAATGAGTAAAAAACATACAATATTTTCAATATTATTCACATTTTTTTGCAATTACATCTACTCAAAAACAGAAAAAAACGGTACTGTACTAATACATAATAAATGAGAGGAAATGACCATGGGTTTATTTGATTTCGCAGCCGATATAGGCAAAAAAGTTTTTGGTATTGGCGATGCAAATGCTGCTGATGACATTAAAGCACATATTGAAAAAAACAATCCCGGTATCAGCAACCTTAAAGTAGGTTACGATGAAGACAATGAACTTGTCACTTTAGACGGCGAATGTGAAACATGCGCAGCCAAAGAAAAAGCCGTATTAATGGCCGGCAATATGAAAGGCGTTTCACACGTTGCAGCTATGGGTTTATCTGCTCCTGAACCTGAGTCAGAAGTTGAATATTATGTAATTGAAAAAGGTGACACGCTTTGGGCTATAGCAAGCAAGTTTTTAGGTAACGGTAGTAAGTACCCTGAAATATTTGAAGCTAACCGCGAAGTTATCGAAGACCCTGACTTGATTTTCCCAGGTCAAAAGATTCGTATTCCCAAGTAGTACATAATCAGTAATTTGCATATTGGAAAACCCGAGCTAGCCTCGGGTTTTTTATATTTACAGCTTACCAACGATATTAATAAAGAAACCTTGGCTATCAAAATCTAGATCTGTCAGGTCATCAGAAAAGTCCGTAAAATTATAACCACCACCTAGTTTTATATTCTCACCAAAGTGGCGATACATCGCAAACAAAGCGCCTGTTCTACTATCTTGCGCCTGCTCTACTGAAAGTGAACGAGCTTCTAACAATAAATCCCAGTAACGTACAACATGCCAGTCTGCTCTAACGATAAATAAATTCGCATTATTACTAAAGTAAACAGGGTTACTTCTATCTAATGCTACTTCACCTATTCGTGTGGCTATTTTTGTTCCTAAAGTCCAGCGTTTAGTTAAATCATAATTAACATCTAAAGCAACGACCTGACTTTTTTGCAATGCATTATTACTTGAGCTTGCCTGTGCCAACTGGTTAACCGTTGGCCTATTTTCTAAGTTTGTATATTTCAATAATATATTTAAACGATCATTATCAACTGGCCTATATGCATAGCCAATAACTAGCTCAGAAAAGTCACCTTCATAAAACTCCCCTAAAGAGTTTTTATTATCTGAAAAATAGTATTTACCTAATAAACGCCAATCCCTATTCACCTGTAATTTAATATCATTTTTCAATAAAAAGAAGTCGTTAGTATTAGTTGCTGTTTTATCATTGCGCGTCTCTAATGCACCACGATAATCAAAACCCTTACCCGCATACTGAGCGGTAAATGTTAAGGCTTGACGTTCTGTCTTGGCTGAGCTGATATTGTTTTCTAATTCACCAAGCTCGACACTGCCACCAAACAACCAAGAATTAGCAGCAGTATAGTCAACACCATAAGCATGTGTGATGCCACTTGGCTGCTCACCAAAAGCATAACGTTCTTCGCCATAGACGCTCATATTATCAGAATAGCGGCTACTGAATCCCAGTGTGCTGTTGCCGCGTTGTGCTAATACACCACTAATATCTCTTTCATTATCAACACGGTGAGAAAGGTATACCCTGTTACTTTCATTTAATTTGTAATCAATACCTAAAGCGCCACCCGCACCCGCATCGCCACCACTCAGTTCACCATTTATAGATGTTTTAGCATTAAAAAGATAATTGCCACCAACACCAATACGGTCATTCTCATCACGGCTATCCGATGCAGACGTTGTCAATTGCGCATAACTATAAGCTGACCATTTATCTTTTGGATCAAAGAAAACTTCAGCGGCTATATCGGTACGGCGGCCTTGCGTTTGCGTGATTGGCACAGAAGTTGATGTATCCTTACGATCATCTGTTCGCAAACCAAAGTCTAGTCGCCAATTATTATTCAAACTAAATTCGGCGTTAGCCTCTAGTGCATTAGTTTCTAACAAACCAATACGTTTATTACTGTCATATTTTGTTTTCAGCTTCCAACGTTCGCTAATAGGTGTATTGGTATAAAAACCCACTTGTTTACTTTCATAATCTGTAGATTGACCTGGTGCAGAAAAACCGGCATCTCTATTCTGAGAATAAACATTAAATGTGCCCCAATCTTTCTCAGTACCTACAACTTCTTTAACATCAGCCGCTATCTCTAAGCGATAGCTACCAGCAGAATCACTTGTTGTGTTAACTGATGAGCTATC
>JAHDBX010000163.1 GCA_020630145.1 Gammaproteobacteria bacterium
AAGAGCGAGTACCAGTTTCCATTTTCTTGGTTAACGTTATTAAATTGCAAGGTCAAGTTGAAAGTTTTGATCAGTTTTCTGTGTTGCTAAAAAGTTCAGTTTCACAGATGGTTTATAAACATGCTATTTCAACAATTGTACCTACAAAATCTGTTTCTCTTGATACTGAAAAAGACGATTAAATACATATTACTCGGTAATAAATGAGTTCTCATTTTATTGACAGGCATGAGCGTGGCGAGCGCGCTTTGCTTGTGTGCGCAGCTTTTGGCTACGACAAAACTGTCTACCAAGACGAATTTACTGAATTGGCGACCTCAGCTAATGTTGAGGTGCTATCTGTCATGTCTGCATGGCGTCAAACACCTCATGCCAAATACATGCTTGGTAGCGGTAAGGTTGAAGAAATTGCTCAACAAGTTGAAGAGCTCGAAGCCGATGTTGTTCTGATTGATGCGCATTTAAGCCCCGCCCAAGAACGCAATATAGAAAAAATGGTTAAGTGCCGAGTGATTGATCGCTCTGGTCTTATTTTGGATATATTTGCTCAACGTGCTCGTTCATTTGAAGGTAAATTGCAAGTTGAGCTTGCCCAGTTACGCCATATATCGGCTCGACTTGTAAAAGGTTGGACCCATTTGGAGCGGCAAAAAGGCGGTATTGGCTTGCGTGGCCCAGGTGAAACACAGTTGGAAACAGACAGGCGCTTACTTGCTATCCGGATAAAGCAGTTGTCAGCTCGGCTTGATAAAGTTGATCGGCAGCGTGAACTAAGTCGGCGAGCGCGTTCTCAAAATGAAGTACCGACTGTATCCTTAGTCGGTTATACCAATGCGGGTAAATCAACCTTATTTAATCAGTTAAGCGATGCTGGTGTGCATGCTGCTGATCAGTTATTTGCAACGCTTGACCCTACATTGCGTCGTATAGAGTTGAGTGGAAACTGCCCAATTGTTTTGGCTGACACGGTTGGTTTTATACGTGATTTGCCACATGAGCTTATTTCTGCATTTCGTGCGACGCTGCAAGAAAGTGCAGAGGCTGACTTGTTGTTGCATGTTATCGATGTGTCTGATGCTGACAAGCAGAATAAGATGGATAATGTAAATACCGTGTTAGAAAAGATTAAAGCTGACGGTATCCCTCAAATATGCGTTTATAACAAATGTGATGCTGTTGATATGGAGCCGCGCATACAAAGAAATGAGCTTGGCCACGTTACCGGCGTTTATGTCTCTGCCTTGAATCGTCAAGGTTTTGATTTATTAGAGCAGGCGGTGCGAGAATTTGTGCAAAACCAATACATTGAAGGGCATGTGACTTTATCAGCAATGCAGCAGAAGTTGCGTGCAACTTTGCACCAAAATGCCTCAATATTAGATGAAACCTTTGACGAACAGGGTAATACCTTGCTTTTTTTGCGCATATCCAAAGTTATCGCCGAAAAATATCAACTTGATTTGAAACCTTTTGTGGTTCAGAAGCATCAGGCTGGTGAATATAAGGTGCAAGCTTAGGTTTATTAGCGGTTGCTATTAGTACCCTTGGCTTATTACAATACCCACACTTAAAATATTCATTGATTTTCTTACGATAACCCCTACATCCTAACCATACATATTGAGTGGAGATGCCTAATGGCTTGGAACGACCCAGATGATAACAAGAACCGTGACCCGTGGAATAACGGCGGAAACCGTGGCAATGGTGGCCCACCAGACCTTGATGAGCTGCTTAAAAAGTGGACTGAAAAACTAAAAGGTTTTTTGGGCGGTGGTAATGGCAGTGGTGATAACAATGCTAATGGCGGCTCTGGTGCAGGAAGTCTACCTATAATATTTGTTTTGGCTGCGGCCTTAGTTGTATGGGCTTTGTCAGGTTTTTACACGATTGACCAATCTGGTCGTGGTGTGGTTTTGCAATTTGGAAAGTTTAAAGAGATTGCTATGCCCGGTCTAAACTGGCACCCAAGGTTTATTCAAACAGTTGAAAAAGTCAATACACAAACAAACCGCGAAATTCTTGATAACGGTAAAATGCTAACCGAAGATGAAAATATTGTGGATATCCAGTTTGGTGTGCAATACGTTGTTAAAAACCCAACAGACTTTATTTTTAACCTTCGTGAAAATGACCGTATATCAGTATTGCAAGCAAGTCAAAGTGCTATTCGTCAGGTTATTGGTAAAAATGAATTTGAGTATGTGACCACCACAGGTCGTAATGACATTGCTGACAAAGCCGGTCAGTTACTCCAAGAAATTTTAGATGGCTACAAAAGTGGTATCACAGTTAACCAGTTTAACTTAACGTATGCTGAAGCTCCGGAGCAAGTTAGGGATGCATTTAACGATGCAATTAAAGCCCGTGAAGATAAAGAGCGCTATATAAACGAAGCGCAAGCTTATAGTAATGAAATTATTCCTTTGGCACGTGGTCAAGCTAAACGTCAAGTTGAAGAAGCTAAAGCCTACAAAGTTAGTGTGGTTAAACGTTCAGAAGGTGAAGCTGATCGCTTTAATAAGCTATACACAGAATATAGAAAAGCACCTGAAGTAACACGAGAACGTTTATACCTTGATGCTGTTGAGTCTGTACTATCTAATACAACGAAAATCATGATGGATGTTGATGGTGGCAATAATATTATGTATTTACCGCTAGACCAAATTATGAGTAATGCGGGTATTAAGGCTGGTTCATCAAGTCGTTCAAGTCAACCTTTACCAACGTCTGATCAATCATTTGGTGTTGGTCGTGATTCGCTACGTACACGGGAGAGCCGTTAATGTCTAAGTTAAATATTTCAGTATTTTTTGCAGCTATTATCGCTTTGCTTGCTTATTTAACTGTGTTTACGGTTGATGAGAGAGAGTATGCAATTAAATTTCGTTTCAGTGAAATCGTAGGAACAGATTTTGAGCCTGGTCTACATACGCAAATACCTTTTGTAAACAATGTTCGTAAGTTTGATAAGCGTATACAAACAGCTGACGTGCCAACGCAGCGTATTGTGACAAGTGAACAAAAGTTTGTTGATGTTGATGCTTTTGTGCAGTGGCGTATTGTGAATGTGTCTGACTTCTATACAACAACATTAGGTGATCAAAGACGTGCGTCTAGCTTAATGAGTCAGATTATCATTAAGGCGCTGAAAGATCAGTTTGGTCGTCGTACTATTAAGCAAGTAGTGTCAGGCGAGCGTAGCGAGTTAATGGATGTTGTGACCAAAAATGTTGGCGAGAACGCAAAAGCTTTAGGTGTAGAAATTATCGATGTGCGCGTAAAAGCAATTGATTTGCCAGAAGATGTTAGTCGTTCAGTTTATGAGCGTATGGTAAAAGAGCGTGCTACTGTTGCAAAAGAGTTTCGTTCACAAGGTCAAGAATTAGCACAAGGTATTCGTGCGGATGCTGAGCGCCAGCGAGAAGAATTGCTTGCCGAAGCGTATAAAGAAGCCGAACAGATTAGAGGTGAGGGTGATGCGCTTTCAACTGAAACCTATGCAAAAGCTTACGGTAAAAGCCCTGAGTTTTACTCTTTCTATCGTAGCTTAAATGCCTATAAGCAAAGTTTTGGTAGTAAAAGCGATGTAATTGTTTTGCAGCCTGATTCAGACTTCTTTAAGTATTTCAATAACCCAACGGGTAAATAAGGCTTAATCAAGCCAATTTACACTATATAAATCTAGTGTGAAGAAGGCTATAATTCGCAAAATAAATAACATAAGCGGGCGGTTTTTAAACCGCCCCTTTTTATGTGGCTGCTTACGTGATCTTTAGGGCCACTGGAGATAGAGTAAAGTGTGGGAAAAGCTGAGCATTGCATTTGCCTTGTTTCTTATTTTTGAAGGTATGTTGCCCTTTTTATCCCCTGGTTTCTGGCGGCGTATGATGCTGGAAATGTCGAATAAGTCAGATAATTCGATTCGTATAATGGGTTTGCTTAGCATGTTGGCAGGCCTGTTTTTGCTATATATATTTAAATAGAGGCACTTGTTGTGAGTAATCAGTCATGGTTGTTACCAGAAGGTATTGAAGAGCTTTTGCCAACAGAAGCGGCTAGTTTTGAAGCTTTGCGGCGGAATATTCTCGATTTATACTCTTCATGGGGTTATGAACTCGTTAATACGCCTTTGGTAGAGTTTTTGGACTCTTTGCTGACTGGTAGTGCTAAAAAGCTAGATGTTGAAACGTTTAAGCTTACCGATCAAGTTAGCGGGCGGCTAATGGGTGTTCGTGCTGATATTACACCTCAACTTGCGCGTATAGACGCAAGAGATAGCTCTGTAAGGGCTAACTTGCCGTCGAGGTTATGTTATGCAGGGAGTGTCTTGCGTACCCGTGCTGACGAATTAGGTTGTTCTCGTAACCCTACGCAAATAGGCGTTGAGTTATATGGGTACAGCGGTGTTGCTAGTGATATAGAAGTATTGGCATTAATGTGTGAAACAATTAATGCGGCAAATGTACAAGATGTCAATATCGATATTGGTCATGTAGGTATATATAGAGGCTTAGCCAAAGCAGCTGAACTAAATGAGGAACAAGAAAGCTTGCTCTTTGAAATGGTGCAGCGTAAAGCGCAAACAGAAATCAATCATTTTGTCGCGAATTTAGCAGTGAGTGCTGAAATACAAGCTATGCTTAAAGCCTTGCCAACATTAGCAGGGGACCTATCTGTGTTAGATAAGGCTCGAGTGGTACTAAAGAATGCGCCAAGCGATGTATTGCAAGCCGTTGATCAAATTGAAATGATTGTAAACGGGCTAAAAAAACGTCTGAATAGCTTGTCATTGCATATTGATTTGGCTGAGTTACGCGGTTACGGTTACAAGACAGGTGTTGTATTTGCAGCCTTTATTAATGGCCATGGTCGTGAAGTAGCGCGTGGCGGCCGTTACGATGGTATAGGCGAGCGCTTTGGTAGAGCACGTGCGGCTACCGGCTTTAGTGTTGATTTGAAAACACTTGTAAAACTAAGTGGATTTACAACGGTTGATAATAAGCGTGTACTAGCACCGCCAGCGACAGA
>JAHDBX010000164.1:0-3784 GCA_020630145.1 Gammaproteobacteria bacterium
ATAGAGAGTTAATGCAAATCTGTAAGAGTCTCTACGTCGAAATTGCTACCGAAGAGTACGGCGTAAAACAACGCCAAACCAATATATCTCGTGTTGCCATGCTAACCGGGCTAGACCGTAAAGAAGTCAAAAGAGTCAGAGACCTACTACAAAACGATGATAATGACAGTATTCCAGCGCAAAACAATGCTGATCGCATATCCAGAATACTATCTGGTTGGCACCGCGACCCCCTTTTTACAAACAACAACGGTGAGCCATTAGAACTGTCAATTGATGATGAACGAAACGTCAGTTTTACAAGCTTAGTGAGTAAATACGGCAGCGATGTGCCAACAACAGCAATATTAAAAGAATTTATTCGCGTAGGGGTAATCGAGCAACAAGGAACAACCGTACGCGTACTAAAGGCCTATTACATACCCGACACAGAAAACCTAAACGCTATACAACGCATGACAAGTGTTGTTAGCGATGTTACGACAACGCTATATCACAACTTCTACCGAGACCCAGAAAAATCTCAACCGCGTTTTGAGCGATGTGCAACAAACCTTGAAATTGACGCCCGCTATATCGCCGAATTTCATGAATATATTTCACAACAAGGTCAATCATTCTTAGAAGATATTGACAGCTGGATGTCTAGACACGAGGCGAATAACAGCACCAACGAAAAAATTCGTTTAGGCATTGGTGCGTATTGTATACAAGGAATAAACCCTATGGAGACAATGGAAAAATGATCGATGTAAAAAAACAATTCAGTAAATTTGCAGTAATAACAGCGATCAGTATGCAAATAATATCGTGTGGTGGCAGCGAAAACGATGAACCGAAAAATGAAGTTGCTGGAATAAGCGGCAGCGGTAGCCCTGTCACAACATTAGGCCCTATTGATAGTTTTGGTAGCATTATCATTAATGATACTAAATACGAAACAGATAATGCTGAATTCACCATTGATGGGCAAATAGGCACTCAGGATGATTTACGTGTTGGACAAGTTGTTGTTATTAACGGCGAGTCCGAAAGTAACCAGCGTGAAGCAAAAAAAGTCCGTTACTTTTCTAATGTTATAGGCCCCGTTGAGTCTGTTGATGCTATCAACTCTCGATTCACTAGCTTAGGGCAAACTATCATAGTAGATGAAATCAGTATACTCGACGGTTTCAATAATGTAAGCGCATTAGTGAACAAGCAATTAGTAAAAATTAGTGGCTTCAGTAACTCTGAACAAGACATTATTGCTACACGAATCGACTTAATCGATAACACAAGTCAATACCAGGTTGTTGGTTTAATTAAACAACTCAATGCTAACAACACAAGCTTTAAGATTAACAATTTACACGTTAATTATGCATCTGCCACCATAAATGGCAGCTTAGATAATGCCGTACCCGTTGTTATAACAGGGGAGCGTAATAATACTGGCGTATTCATTGCAACAAACATCAAAAGTAACAAAATAGAATTACATAATAAAAATGAAATTTTTGATATAGAAGGTTTAATCAACTCATTTACCAATAATACCGACTTTACAATAAATGGTATTGCGCTGAGTGCAAATAGCAATACAGAATATGAAGGTGGTACCGCTAATGATTTAGGCTTAAATGCGCGAGTTCAAATAACTAGCGGCTTAAATGAAAATAATACATTAGTTGCTACACATATTAAATTTATTCATACAGGCCCAGTTATCGTAAGTCACCATATTAGTAAAGGTGAAACACTAACATATGAAATCAGCGCAACAGATTTGGATATTGGTTTGTGGGCAAGCTTACAATATGAGTCTACCAATCTTTTAGAACTCTACTTACACACCAATAAAGACACATTAGCCAATGTAGAATGCCATGCCTGGATAGGCAGTGATAACAGCCGCTACTGCTATACCAACAACGATAAATCACAAGTTTGGTATATAACTGTTAAATACCTCGATAACGCTGCAAACAGTGTTAGCAATGAAGGCATTAACTTTCAACTCTCATCTTACTTAAGACGTTTGCCCATTGAAGAGCCCTCTACTCTAAATAATAATAGCTCAACCAGCGATACACTATTTCCTGGTGATCGCAGAGCCTACCGCGTAGCAGCAGGTGACCTAGACTCAATTTTTACACTAAGCGCAAATGCATCTGCAAACGGTTTTTACTTATATATAAAAGCAGACCAATACCCTATTACCTCTCGATTTGACCGTGAATGCCACGTAAAAGGTAACTTAGTAGGGCAAAAGGTGTGCCGTATAGAAAACCGTGGCGTCACCAATTGGTACATCATTATTGAAGCATCTGAAGAGCTGCAGTTTACATTAGACATTGAACACATCACTCCCACATTACTCAGTGCAAATACACCAGTACAGGGTACGATTAATGATAAAAAAGGTAATATCTACCAATTTAATACGACCGTGAGCAATAAAACCATTTCTGCTTTTATTGATAATATGAGCGCCGATGTTAATTTATTTATGACAGACAAAATTAATTCGGGTTCACGTACTTGCGCCAGCCGCCAAGTCAGTACCCATGCAGAACAATGCACAAAAGAAAATGATACAGCTAAAACGTGGTACATATACACCACTGGCCTACTTAACGCAAACTATACAATACAGGCTTTTGCACAAGACCAAGCACCTACTCTGCAAAACATAGGTACAGCTGACTCAATTAGCAATACGCTTAACGCAGGCGAACAAGCCGTTTATAAAATGCCAGCAAATACTATAGGCACCTTATCTACCTTTACCTTAGATAATGTAAGTAGCGGTTTTGACTTCAAAGTAAATGCTAATCAAGCCAATGCAATATACAAAGCAGACTGTGAATCACGTACATTAGACCCTAGTGATAGAATTTGCCGCTTATTTAATCAAGCAAATACAAGCGAATGGTATATCACGGTACAAAGTATTTATGGCGGCAGTTACACGCTCAACACATACCCAGAGCCTTTTACACAAATCAGTGAAGACACCTTAATTACTGGCACCATCACATCAGCAAACGGCAACTTATATAAAATGCTAGCAAACGCTTCTGTCGAAAAATTTCTTTTTGACCTTAACACCTTATCTGGCAATGTAGATATCGATATCGCCTTGCATCATATGCCCGATGACAGAGGCACCTCTTGTCAAACTCAACATACACCCGGTGGTGTATGCGTCGTAAATAGCCAAAGTTATGATGGCACTTACCCTGACTGGTACCTTTTAGTACATGGCGATCTAAACGCAACATACGAACTTACAGTTAAGCCTCAATAACTCAAAAAAGGAACATGGATTATGCAAAGTAAAGAACATTTATTAGCCAGCTTGACAACACAAATATTAAAAAATATTGAATCAAGCCTACATGCACGTAACAATCAAGACGATACCATTAATAAAATATTGTTTGATTATTTATCTTCATCGGCGAACCCAAACAAAGATCAAGAAATAGGTTTATCAGAGAAAAAATTACAATCAACCCTGAACTTTATCGATAAAAATATTAAAAATAATATAACCTTAAAAGAATTAGCAGAAGCGGCCAATTTAAGTGAGTTTCATTTCTCAAGAATGTTTAAAAAAACCACACAAAAACCACCTTTACAGTTTGTCGCAGAACGCCGTATGGAACTCGCTAAAGAACTGCTAAAGAATACAGACAAAGCCGTTACCTGGATATCTTATGAACTAGGCTATAAAAGCTCAGCTTACTTTTCTAATAAGTTTAAGAAAATTGTGGGTTCAACACCCAGTGAATAGAGA
>JAHDBX010000164.1:3794-5025 GCA_020630145.1 Gammaproteobacteria bacterium
GTACATTTCCATAAAATATAGGCTATAGACTTTCATAAAAAAGCAGAGTAAAGTATTCACTCTGCTTTCACTAAATCAATAGACTAATTCATATTACTGCGTAGCACTATTACCCATCTTAACTAAGCGACTTCCGTAATTTCCCACAATACTTCTTGCATGTGGGTTTAAAGAAATGTCAAAAGCATTGCCAGAAATAGCGGCTGCTTTATTAACAGGATTTTCAAAGTAAATACCATGACCCCTAACCGTAAAGGTATTACCGGTTGCCGTTAATAAATTAGCACTTTTTACATGTATAGCTGAATATTGGTAACTAGCATGCGTTCTTTCAAACTGGCTTCCAGACACAGTAATCTCGGCATTATTTTGCATATAAATGATTGGCTTACCATTTGATAAAAATTGCGCACCACTAATTTGCATTTTAGCATCGCCCGCAATTTTTATACCCTCAAAATGATTAAATACTGTACCACCACTCATAGAAATACGCGCATGACCATCAACAACAAAACCTTTATGACAAAAATCAATCGTCGTACCTGTCATCGTAATAATCGAGCCTTTTTCAACTCTATTATCTTGACCATCTTGATCAACTCTATCTTCAAACTTAAAACCTGTCACCATATTAAATACCGACAAATCTGCAGTAATCATATAATCATTATGTTTAAACCAAAACCCTACTGAACCGGGTCTCGCTTTACCTGGTGCCCAAAGGTGAATACCCCTTAGTCTAGAAACATCTAAGGTATAGCCAACATAAACACCATACTGTGGTGACACCATAAATACATTTTCAATATTTAAGCGCCCTACATTATCATTGTCATTGGCTTTAATACCATAATATGGTTGATAAATTTTCACATTGGTAATATTAACACCCACCCCTTTAACTGCAATAGCAACAGCACCATTATGCTGACTAGCATAACTACCACTACCAACAGATTGGCTAGGGTTAGAAAACTTTATTGTTATACCATTTAATGAGGAAGCACCATTTAATACAATTGCATCACGACTTAAAGTATCCGGAAAATATAAAGTTGGGTATGACTCATTACCTGCCCCATTGCCACCAAAAGCACCACTAACCTCACCTTGCAATGATTGATTGTTTAGCACTAAAGGTTTACCTAAATAGTAAGTCCCTCGCGGCACATATATTGATAAGTTTTTATTAATACTACAAGCTATAGCTTGCTCAAAAGCATAATCA
>JAHDBX010000165.1 GCA_020630145.1 Gammaproteobacteria bacterium
ATTGATATCAGCAGACAGCTTGGCAATATACTGCTGTAAATCTTTATCATTAGCCTGTGCTGCTAATTCTTCAGCCCAATACATTGCTAAGTAAAAATGACTACCTCTATTATCTAGTTCACCTACCTTACGCAGAGGTGATTTACCTTCTTGCAACAATCGTTCTGTAGCAGCATCTAAAGTATCAGCTAATATCTTTGCTTTACTATTTGTTGTTTTCTCAGCTAGGTCTTCAAGAGATACAGCAATAGCTAAAAATTCACCTAAAGAGTCCCAACGCAAATGCGCCTCTTCTACAAACTGCTCAACATGCTTAGGTGCTGAACCACCCGCGCCAGTTTCAAACAAGCCACCACCTGCCATTAAAGGCACTATAGATAACATTTTAGCACTTGTGCCCAGTTCCAAAATCGGGAATAAGTCAGTTAAATAGTCACGCAATACATTACCTGTAACTGAAATTGTATCTTCACCTTTTAATACTCTTTCCATCGTGTAATTAATGGCATCAACCGGTGAAAGAATTTGAATATTCAAACCTGTCGTATCATGGTCTTGTAAATAAGTTTTTACTTTAGCGATAATTTGCGCATCGTGTGCACGCTCTTCATTCAACCAGAATACAGCCGGCATACCTGACAAACGTGAACGTGTAACGGCTAATTTAACCCAATCACGTATTGGCTCATCTTTAGCTTGGCACATACGCCATATATCACCTGTCTCTACTTCATGCTGCATCAAGACATTGCCATCTTGGTCAACAACTTTTACTACACCATCAGTAGGGATTTCAAATGTCTTATCATGTGAACCATATTCTTCTGCTTTCTTAGCCATTAAGCCAACATTAGGTACCGTACCCATTGTGGTTGGGTCAAAAGCTCCGTGCTTTTTACAAAAATCAACAGCTTCTGAGTAAATAACAGCATAAGTACTATCAGGAATAACAGCTTTTGTATCTTGTAACTTGCCATCATTGTTCCACATACGGCCCGAACTACGAATCATAGCCGGCATAGATGCATCAACAATAACATCACTTGGCACATGTAAATTCGTTATACCTTTATCAGAATTTACCATAGCCATATCTGGCCGGCTTTGATAACAAGCAGTAATAGCCGCTTCAACTTCTTTGCGTTGGTCTTCAGGCAACTCGGCTATTTTGTTATAAACATTACCTAAACCATTATTAACATTCACATTTAAGCTATCAAATAAATCAGCATACTTATCAAATACATCTTTATAAAAAACTTTAACAGCATGACCAAATATAATTGGGTCTGATATTTTCATCATAGTTGCTTTCATATGTAACGAAAATAATACGCCCTGCTCTTTGGCTTCAGCAATTTCTTTCTCCAAGAATTCACTTAATGCTCTAGCACTCATAAATGTAGAGTCAATCACTTCACCTTCCAGCAAATCAACCTGAGGCTTTAATACTGTTACATCGCCATTCTTTGCTGTTAACTCAATACTTACATGACCGGCTTTTTCAATAGTAACGGACTGTTCATTAGAGAAAAAATCATTTCCACTCATGTGTGCAACATGTGTTTTAGAATCAGAACTCCAAGAACCCATCGAATGCGGGTTTTTCTTTGCATAGTTTTTTACAGCACCAGGAGCACGTCGATCAGAGTTACCTTCACGCAAAACAGGGTTTACCGCGCTACCTAACACCTTACCATAGCGTGCTCTAATTTCTTTCTCTTGCTCATTTGCAGGATCATCAGGAAATGCAGGTACTGCATAGCCTTTTTGGTTTAACTCTTCTATAGCTGCTTTCAGTTGTGGTATAGAAGCACTGATATTGGGTAATTTAATAATATTAGCCAAAGGATTTTGCGTAAGTGCGCCAAGCTCACTTAGAGCGTCATTTACTTTTTGTTCATCGCTTAAAAAATCAGGGAAATTAGCTAGTATGAGTGCAGCTAGTGATATATCACTCATTTCTACATTAATATTTGCCGTAGAAACAAAGGCTCTGACAATAGGTAATAATGAATAGGTCGCTAAAGCAGGTGCTTCGTCTGTTTTTGTATAAATAATTGTAGACTTTTCGGTCATTAGGAAAACTCGTTAACAAGTAAGATGAATAGGATGGTAATCATAAGTTTTTGGGCAATATTCAACTCTATACTGCCAACTTATGGACTATATTTTGGACGCCAATAATATACTTTTTATGCGCTAAAGTCCACTGGTACAAAAGCGCAAAATTTGACAAAAACAGGACAACAGGTACACAATCTAATAAAATTATCACAACCATTAGCTGTATATGAAGAATAAATTAGATTCAATTTTAACTAAATTTTGCACCGAGCATAGTCTACCTGATAGTTACAAAACTCAAGCTCTTAAATACTTTGCGCCGCTTGCCCAAGAAATCAATGGCCTATATAACACCACCCCTTTGTTTATTGGTATAAACGGTTGCCAAGGCAGTGGCAAGTCAACCTTATCAGAGCTGTTAAGCATCCTATTAACACAGTTATACAATAAAAACGTCTTAAACATTTCCATTGACGATTTTTATCATACGAAACAAGTACGCCAACAGCTTGCCGAAAATATTCACCCACTTTTTATTACTCGCGGAGTACCAGGCACTCACGACATAACGTTACTCCATAGCATTCTCGAATATTGCAATAAGCCAAACTCTTCATTAGCTATTCCAAGGTTTAATAAAGCGATTGACGACCAGTACTCCGAAACCGAATGGAACAATATCAATACCCCTGTTGATATTATTTTACTAGAGGGCTGGTGTATTGGTGTATCAGCAGAAAGTGAAGAAGCCTTGGCAAGGCCTATAAATAAACTAGAGGAAGAAGAAGACTTATACGCTATCTGGAGAAGGCATGTAAATAATTGTATCAAGAATGAGTATGAGGGTATTTTCAAAAAAATTGATCATTTAATCATGCTGCAAGCACCTAGCTTTAATTGCGTATACGAATGGCGCAAAATACAAGAAGATAAACTAAGAATGAAAACTCAAAGCCAAGCAAATAACCACGTTATGAATCAAGCTCAGTTAGAACGCTTTATTCAACACTACCAACGCTTAACCGAACACATGCTTAGCACTCTACCTACGCAAGCAGATATTGTTTATCAGTTGGGTTTTGACCACAAAATCACTCAACGCCTCCAATGAGTGCGTAACAACAAGCCTAGTTGCACCAATTTATAGCAAAAACTTCTCTTATACCCTGATTTCATGGTAGGTATAACTATTGCTAAGATATAAATTATGCTGATTAAACCTTTATTAATTTTTACCGACCTTGATGGATCATTGCTCAACCACGATGATTACAACTATAACGCTGCCGCTCCTTGGCTAAAAATATTGGAACAATACAAAGTCCCTGTTATACCTACCACAAGCAAAACATATAGTGAATTAAAACTATTCAGACATAAGACGAATAACAACCATCCATTTATTGTTGAAAATGGAGCAGCGATATATATACCAAAGGGCTATTTTAAAACGCAACCCGATGACACCTGTACAAAAGGCGATTATTGGGTAAAAGAAAATGTTCAAAACCGTCAACACTGGCAACAATTACTGAATAATTTACCAAAACAATATACAGAACAGTTCACAAGCTTTGCTAACGCTGGCGTACAGGGCATTATGGATATGACTGGTTTAGATAAAGAAAATGCTGTACTAGCCGCACAGCGCGAATACGGTGAACCCATACAGTGGCATGGCGACCAAGAAATGCTGTCAAGCTGCTTAGAAATATTAACATCGCAAGGAGCCAATACTTTAAAAGGTGGGCGCTTTTATCATATATCGGGAAATTGCGATAAAGGACAAGCCTTGAAATGGTTGCAACAAGCTTATGAACACGAAAGCAAGCCAAAAACATATGACACACTTAGCATAGGTGACAGCGGCAATGATATTGCTATGCTTGAAGCGAGCCATTACGCCTGTGTAGTGCATTCTGATAAACATTCAGCTCCTAAACTCAGTGAGCAAAACACCGTCTACTATTGCCAACATGCAGCGCCTGAAGGTTGGATTGAAGGCTTAGAACACATATTAACTATAATCAATAAACAGGACTAATTATGGGTGACTTCCACCAAAACGGCATCATCACAACATTACATGACTTAGGTCAACGCAGCATCGAAGAACTAGAGTATGAACTCAGTTGCTTTTCTAAAGTACGCCCGATGACTTTACTCCTGCCCTCTCTTTTCTCAGAACTAGAAGGTAAGGCCTTACCCAATATTATCAACAACCTAGTAGACGTACCTTACCTTAATGAAATTGTTATTGGATTAGACAAAGCGGATAAAGACCAATATAAGCACGCCTTAAAATTCTTTGGAAAATTACCACAACACCACCGTGTACTATGGAATGATGGCCCTCGCTTGCAAGCAATAGACAAAGAGTTACAAGCTAAAGGTTTAGCACCACGTGAGCTCGGTAAAGGCAGAAATGTATGGTATTGCATAGGCTATATTTTCGCATCTGGTAAAGGTGAAGCTATTGCTTTACATGACTGCGACATACTCACTTATGACAGACGTTTATTAGCACGTTTAATTTACCCAGTAGCAAACCCTAATTTCAACTATGAATTTTGCAAAGGTTACTATTCACGTATTGCAGGCCAGTCGATGAATGGCAGAGTATCGCGCTTACTCGTTACGCCTTTATTACGCGCCCTTAAACGCATAATCCCTAACTCGCCTTACTTAGAATACATGGACAGTTACCGTTACCCTCTAGCTGGAGAGTTTTCATTTAGGCGCGATGTTATATCGGATATTCGTATACCTAGCGACTGGGGTTTAGAGATAGGTGTTTTATCTGAAGTACATAGAAATTATTCTAACAATCGCTTATGCCAAGTAGACATAGCGGACGCTTATGATCACAAACATCAAAACTTATCTGTAGATGACGATATAAATAAATTAAAATATAGACTGCATGGT
>JAHDBX010000166.1 GCA_020630145.1 Gammaproteobacteria bacterium
CCATTGCTGACAACACCCTTAGCTTTACACAAACACTGAGTGCTATTTTCACCGGCAACTTCCCTAGCGGCTTAAACTGGGACAGCATATCGGGCGCAACACCACTAGATGAAGTAAAAACACAACTTGGCCTACAAGCTAGTGTACAAGATGTACAAAGCTCGCCTCTCTGGGGCATCATCGGCGGTAAAGGTTGGGAATATCTTGCTTTGGCTTACCTAGCTGGAGGCGCATACTTATTGTATCAACGTATTATTACTTGGCACACACCCGTTTCCTTACTACTCGCACTTGCAGTTATATCGAGCATATTCTTTTTTATCGATAGCAGCTATTACACATCACCTCTATTTCATGTATTCAGTGGCGGGGCCATGATTGGCGCCTTCTTTATTGCTACCGACCCTGTATCGTCGTGCACAAGCAATAAAGGCAAACTGTTTTATGGTGCAGGCATTGGTTTACTTATATTTATTATTCGCCAATGGGGCGGTTACCCAGATGGTGTTGCATTTGCTGTGCTGCTGATGAATATGGCCGCACCATTTTTAGATTACTACACCAAACCTAAAGTGTTTGGGGCCAGACAATAAAAAGGCAAAAAGAATAGCATGCAAGGTCTATCTAAAAATATGTTAATCGGCGCATTACTTCTAGGCTGCTTTGCCATCTTTGGTAGTGGCTTACTCGCCTTTATTAATAGCATGACTGAAAAACGTATTGCCGAAAATGAAAGGCAAGCATTATTAAACAGCCTTAATCAAGTTATTGATGCATCACAGTACGATAACGCACTAGAAGAAGATAGCATTAGCGTGAATGCAAATACCTTAAACCGTGATGAAGCCAGTATTGTTTATCGCGCACGCAAAAATAACAAGGCTGTTGCAGCAATCATGACAGTGACTGCACCTGATGGCTACAACGGCAAAATTAAAATGCTCGTAGCCGTAAATACAAACGGTAAAGTAGCTGGTGTGCGTGTTGTTGCCCACAAAGAAACACCGGGTTTAGGTGACAAGATCGATGTAAGCCGCGACAATTGGATAAACAGCTTTAGTGGCAAATCATTACAGCAACCGAATATAAACCTGTGGACTGTAAAAAAAGACGGTGGCGAGTTTGATAGTTTTTCGGGTGCAACCATCACGCCACGCGCAGTTGTAAAAGCAGTAAAAAACAGTTTGCAATACTTTGAAAACAACCAAGACTTGTTGTTTCAATAATCAAGGCGAATAATACAATTCGAGTTTATTATGAGTACTATTAACTATAAAGAAATCACCAATAATGGCTTATGGACCAACAACGTTGGTTTAGTACAACTACTTGGCCTGTGTCCACTGCTTGCCGTTAGTAACACCGTTATCAATGCACTGGGTTTAGGCTTAGCGACCATGCTGACGTTAATTGTATCGAATGTGAGCATTTCTATTATTCGTAACTGGGTGCGCCCAGAAGTACGTATTCCTATTTTTGTATTAATTATTGCATCGGTTGTGACGGCTATTGAACTGAGCATGAAAGCCTATTTTTTTGAGTTGTATTCAATACTCGGCATCTTCATTCCATTAATTGTGACCAACTGCGCCATCATTGGCCGTGCCGAAGCATTTGCTGCAAAAAACAATCCGCTTGCCTCCGCTGTAGATGGTTTTATGATGGGTCTGGGTTTTGGTTTAGTTCTAATAGTACTTGGCGCCATGCGTGAAATTTTAGGTGCCGGCACTTTATTTAGCGGCGCACACTTATTATTGGGGGAATTTGGTCATAGCATTGTGATTACCTTAATCAGCGACTACCGTGGCTTCTTGTTAGCTGTACTTCCACCTGGCGCGTTTATTGGTTTAGGCTTATTGATTGCCGGGAAGAAGTGGCTGGATAATCGTGCAGCCAGTAAAGTTCCGGCTGCACCAGTAACACCTGCGGTTGAACCTGAACAGGTTTAGTTTTTTCCTTGCGAGAAACGCAATGAGTAAAAAGTTACCTAGATGCCCTAATGAATAAAACCAAGCGCACCGAAATATTCACTCGCCTTAGGGACGAAAACCCCAATCCCACTACCGAGCTACATTACAACTCACCAGCTACACATTGCCGCTCTCTGCGCAAGCGACTGACGTAGGCGTAAACAAAGCCACCGATAAACTATACCCTGTTGCAAACACAGCCGAAGCCATTTACAGCTTAGGCCTTGAAGGTTTAAAAAGCTATGTAAAAACGATTGGTCTTTATAACAGCAAGGCGGCCAATGTCATTAAAACCTGCAAAATATTAATGGATGAGTACGATGGTGAAATACCTGAAACACGTGAAGAGCTTGTCAAGCTGCCCGGCGTAGGGCGTAAAACAGCTAACGTTGTGCTTAACACCATATTCCGTCAACCCGCGATGGCCGTTGATACACATATTTTTAGAGTTTCCAACCGCACAGGCATTGCACCGGGGAAAGATGTATTAGAGGTTGAGAAACGCCTAATGAAATTTATTCCTGATGAGTTTATTTTGGACGCGCACCATTGGCTAATTTTGCATGGACGTTACACATGTATTGCACGCAAGCCCAAATGCGGCTCGTGCTTAATTGAAGACTTATGTGAATATAAAAAGAAAGAACTAAATTAGCAACTAAAAGATGCGGGCACTTATAAGCACCCGCATTTTTATAACTTTATTGTTTTCTAAGACGTGATTTATATTTGGTTGTCAGAAGTATCTCTTCAGCCTTTGCCCCCATATAAACATAAAAACCTAATCCTACCAATAGACCCACTGCACCCAGCATCATCCAAACTGCTTCAATCAAATGTTTTCCATCACCGAGGCTAGATTTAAACATTAATAACAAAGCCTCAATTGAAACGGCTATTAATATCGCTGAGATAAACCGTGTAATGGTCCGCCGTGTTGAACTATGCCGAAAAATATCTTTATGCATCAAGACTTCTTCTTCAAGAACTGTTTTAGCCAAATCAAAAATGGACAAGGCCAATGTCAAAAATATGATAGCTGTAAAAGGCCTTAAAGAACTGTTATAAATGTCACCAAAAAAGTGCAGAATTTCACTAAATGCCTTAAATAGAAGCATGGACATAACAAGCAACAAACCCACTACTATAAGGCAATAAATAAAATGAAAGAAAGGCAAAAACTTTTTACGCTTAGTATCACCCATCAATGCACTAATGAGTTCTATTAAATCAAAATCACAAACTAAAAAACCGGCCTCATGATTACCATCATATATTTTTTTCGCGGCACTGATAACCAATGAGCCATCTGTAACAGATAAGTAAGGTTCAGTTACGACCACATCATCTGTATTTTTTGTAGCTTGATAGTAAGGCCGATGTTTTCTATCGCGTTTTTCGCCAGAAATAACCGGTTTAGATTTGTTTTTAAGCTTTGTTGCAACTGCATTATCACCATCTTGTTCACCACTCGGCGATAAAGCATATAGCATATCTATATAAGGATACACTTTAACCAAATTATTAATAGTGTGTTGCCGATATGTTTCACTACTTAGTAAATCAGGGTCAGTAATGGCTTCTAATATCGAAGAGAGCATTTGTTTTATTTGAGCACGGTTATCCTGATAACGCTCAATTGTTTCAACATAACTGATATTTGTATTCATAGACTATACCTTTTGTAAATGATATTTCCTTATAGTTTTAGGTCATATCATTTATCTCAGCATTATCTATGCCAATACTATTAATCTTTTTTATTACCAAATTACGCGTTTATAATATTTAAAAAATTCATATACACGCAGCGTATGACACCATAACTATATTGCTCATCCAAAGCTTCAAAAACAGGTTTAAGTTTTGCACCTTCTTGTGTGGCATCTTGATCAAGCAAAGTGTTTTCTATTTGCTTGATATCATCTGCACTTTCATTAACGACTTTATCAAGGTTAATTTTTTTGCCACGAATGAGTTGGCTAGCATGCGTATAAATAGTCGACTCGGTTAACTCGCGTTTTTTAGCAATATCACTAATACTTAAGCCTTGCATAAGCATATCGTAGGTCTCTAGTGCGCGTGGCGACACATTCGTCACGACACTTTGCTTATATTCATTAATAACTTGTAGAAAAGCATCGCCATACTTTTCCAACTTAGTTTCACCGACACCCGACAACTGCGCAAACTGGCGTGTATTTGCAGGCAAAGCTTCTGCCATTTCCATTAGTGTACTATCATGAAAGATCACATAAGGCGGTACGCTTTGCTCTTTTGCCAAAGCAGCTCGACACGCGCGCAATGCATCCCATAATTCGCCCTGCTGTTTACCAGAACTTTTACTTCCACTACCTTTACGTAAGCTGCCTTTTTCTACAGGGTCTTGACGTAAAGCAATTTGCATTTTGCCTTGCAATAAAGGTCGGCAGGCTTCGGTTAACTTAATCGAGTTATATTGGCTAAAATCAACACTTAATAAATTACGGGCTATTAGCTGCCTATATACCGAGCGCCATTGCATTTTACTTAAGTTTTTACCTAAGCCATAAACACTAATATTATTATGATTAAACTGTTTTATTTTTTCAGTTTGTGCGCCCATCAACACATCAATTAAATGCCCTACGCCAAAACGTTGTTCTGTCCTATAGGCACAACTAATCGCTTTCTGTGCAGCTTCTGTACCATCCCATGTATTTGCAGGTTCCAAACACATATCACAGTTACCACACTTTTCATCAGCGGCATCGTCAAAATAACTCAATAAAGCATGGCGACGACAGGTCGTGATTTCACATAAGCCAAGCATCGCTTCAAGTTTTTGATATTCAACACGTTTGTATTCCGCATTATCCACGGTATCACTTTGCTGCATCATTTCACGCAACTTCATGACGTCTTCTAAGCCATAAACCATCCATGCATTAGCAGGCTGGCCATCGCGGCCCGCACGGCCGATTTCCTGATAGTAAGCCTCTATACTTTTTGGCAGATCTAAATGCGCAAC
>JAHDBX010000167.1:0-2366 GCA_020630145.1 Gammaproteobacteria bacterium
AGTTATAAAGTGTTGTTTCTTTAAGTCAACGAGCGGATATGCTTTTGCAAACTGCTCGAAGAAAAACCAGTGAGTTGTGGCAGGCTTGTTGTTTAATAAACCTGTTTCTGCAATAAGGCAGCAACCTGTACCAACAGCGCTAATATTCGCACCATGTTTATGCTGTACGAGTAGCCACTTGATTAAATTGGAAGACTTATTAATTAATGGTTTTGGGTTGCGCCATAGAGCAGGTAAAAATATAAAGTCATATATTTCATCGTCAATTAGCTTGTCAGCTAATAAGGCTATCTCAGCTTGGGTTCTAAGCGCTTTTTTTTCTTGGCTAACAGTATTGATAGTAATATCAATGCCGCGATTAAATTGCTTGGCAGCGTGTAGCATTTCAGCAGGCCAAGTCATACTGGTGGCCAACATGTTATCAAGTAAAACAAAAGCAATTTTAATCATGGTTAACGGTAGCTTGTAAATAATTTGCTTATATTAAGAGAGGTTAGAGGATAGCCTTTGTCTCGTCATATTTCTGGCCCAAAATCGTAGTCCAGTGGGGTAATGATATTACAGTAATTTTACTTTGCTGGTTATATGTCTGTATGTTTTTTCGCCAGTCAGGCTTGGGTTTACGTTTACAAGTGTGTTTTAGTTCAGGTATTGGTGCAGGGTGTTTTATATTTAATTGCAATTAGTCTATGCTGTTAACACCGTGAATGAGGGCAGCTGTGAATAAAAATAAACTTAGAAAAGCGCAAGTAACCTTTGCCGTTGTTATTTACTTATTGGGCGTTACGCTTTTTAGTGTGTTTACTTATAAAGATACACAAGACAAGCTTGTTAGGGTTGTTGATAAAAAGCTTCTTGTTGCTGCTTATGCAACGGTTAATTTATTAGGCTTTGAATTTCATAACCGTTTAGATGATGAAAATGCTATTTCTCTAGAGCAAGACTTTCAAATAGCCTTAAGGCTTAAAAACTTCATTAAAAAAATTAATATTGATTACGTTTATACGATGATCGAAGACAGGGGTGATATAAGGTTTGTTACATCAAGTCCTACTGATGCTGAAATAACAAATAATACATATGAAAAAACGTATTTTAGTTTATATGCTGAAGCTGATGATGCTATTTACCAAAGCTTTTTAAATCATACTATTAACTATGCTGAGTATAAGGATCGCTGGGGGCATTTTCGTTCAGTATTTATTCCTCAGTTTTCAGAAGATGGTACTAAGTATGTAGTGGGGGCAGATATTTCTATCAGTGAAATAAAAGCCATTGCTTATAAAAGTGCATTTAAAGCATTTTTTATTTGTCTGTTTCTAGCTTGTATAGCTGCTCCTCTTATTTACTTTTATATCCGTTCAGTAAAAGATGAAATGCGGATTGAGTTGCGCCGACGCTTCCGTGACCCATTAACTGAATTATCTAATAGAAGTTCATTAATTGATGCATTGTCAGAAGCAGAAAAACCGAGTTTGGCGATCATTAATATTAATGGTTTTAGGGAAATAACCAATATATATGGTCACAGTGAAGGAGATAATATTCTTCTACAACTTAAAGATAGATTGTTAGCATATAGTGAAAAGTGCGATGCAGACTTAACAATTTTCCGCTTGCATTCAGATGAGTTTGCGCTCTATACAGAGAAAGATTTTGATCAATTAGAATTTAGGACGATTTTAGAAAGTTTACGCCTTTATGTTGAAAAAACTATTTTCCATGTGAGGGATAATGAGATTTCTATAAACATTACTATGGGTGCGGTGACAAAACATAAGGAAGCGCTAATTTTCGCTGATATGGCTTTACGAGAAGCTAAAGATAAGCATGAGTCAATAGTTGTGTATAGAAGTGAATTGTTGTTGCCAGAGCGATATGAAAAGAACTTAAAGCATGCACAGATATTAAAAAATGCAATTCTAAGCGGTTGTTTAATCCCTTATTATCAGCCTATTAAAAATATAGAAACTAATAATGTCGAGAAATACGAAGTTTTAGCAAGAGTGGTTGACCAGCACGGTAAAATTTTATTGATGCCAGATGACTTTATTTCTGTGGCTGTTCGTTCAAGGCAATACGCAACGATTACTAAAACGATGTTATCGAAAAGCATTGAAATGCTAAAGCACAATAAGGGTAGTAAATTTAAAGTGTCAGTCAATATTGCTATTAGTGACATAGAAGATCTTGCTACAAAAGATTATATGATTGATATCATAGAGAACTCGGGCTTGGGTGACAGAGTAGAGTTTGAATTACTCGAAAGTGAAAAAATCAAAGATATGTCAGCGGTTATTCGTTTTATGAAAAAATTAAAGAGATATGGTGTTCGGTTTGGCATTGATGATTTGGGCAAAGATTAT
>JAHDBX010000167.1:2376-4978 GCA_020630145.1 Gammaproteobacteria bacterium
ACTTTGATCGTTTAATGCAACTGCCGGTTGATTTTTTGAAGATTGATGGAAGTATTATGTCGCATGTGCTTGATAACGAAGATGCTTTCGTAATGGCAAGAAAAATTGTAGAGATAGCACAGCATAAAAAAATTAAAACCATTGCTGAATATTGCTCATCGCTCAAGGTGGAAGAAAAAGCCCGCTTACTTAATGTAGATTATGTTCAGGGTTTTTATATTGGTAAACCATCAAAGCTCGTTAATAATACACATTTACATTCCGTAAGGGTTTAAATTCACAATGCATGTTATTACATTTCTAGATCGTAGCACTATACCTGACGGTATTAATCTTAAACGTCCTTTGTTTGAACATCGTTGGCAAGAATACCCTTTAACATCGCATGAGCAAGTGGTGTCTCGTCTGTTAGATAGCTCAATTGTTATTACAAATAAGGTTGCTTTAAGTAAAGAGACTTTAGAAGCATTGCCAAATTTAAAAATGATCGCAGTTGCGGCTACGGGATATAACCATATTGATTTAGATTTCTGCCGAGAAAAAAATATTACGGTTAGCAATATACAGAATTATGCAAAGCATAGTGTACCTGAACATGCTTTAACGTTGTTGTTAGCTCTGCGGCGCAATTTGCTTGCATACACTAATAGTGTAAGAAGTGGTGAGTGGCAAGAATCACAGCACTTTTGTTTGTATGAGCACAAGTTAACGGACTTGCATAATAGCCGTTTAGGTATTGTGGGTGGTGGAGATCTGGGTAAAGCATTTGCTAATTTGGCTGAAGTGTTGGGTATGAAGGTGTTCTACGCTGACAGAAAAGGCCAGGTAGCATCGGGCAGGAAATCATATTTACCATTTGAGGAACTGATTCAAACGAGTGATGTGGTTTCTTTGCATTGCCCTTTAACGCCAGAAACAGAAAATATAATTTCATTACCTGAAATGGAGACAATGAAGCGTACGGCGGTTCTGCTTAATACCGCTAGAGGGGGCTTGGTAAATGAGGAAGACCTTGTTTATGCTATAAACAATGGCTTAATAGCCGGCGCCGGTTTTGATGTAGCCAGTGTTGAGCCTATTCTACCGGATAATCCCTTGTTGTCTTTGCATGAAAAAAATAACTTTATTCTAACGTCGCATGTAGCATGGGCTAGCGATACAGCCTTGCAAACATTAGCTGATCAATTAATTGATAATATAGATAGCTTTGTTGCAGGTGTCCCAGCCCACCAGATTGTTTGATCTTAACGATTTTAGCTCTAGGCGAAGTTACCTCGCTGGTAGTCTGAGAAAGCTTGGTGTATTTCTTCTTCTGTATTCATCACAAAAGGTCCGCCTCGGGCAATTTTCTCTTTAATAGGTTTGCCAGCAATTAATAAAATACGGCCATAGCTAGTACGGTTTTTTATATGCACAGTTTCTCCATCGCTTAACACTACAACATTGTTAGGCGCGATAGTTTGTTCTTTATTGTCGCTAACAATGCTAATGTCACCTTCAATAGTGTAAATAAACGCGTTATGACCGGCAGGTATATTTTCAATATATTCGCTATGGTCCTTTAGTTCAATATCAAAGTAGAGTGGCTCAACAAAGTTATTTTGCACGGGCCCAGATGTGCCTTGCGTAGTTGTGCCTGACAATACGTGCACACTGATATCATCGCTACGCTTTTCAACAGGGATATCATTACTATCATATTCTTGATAAGCCGGTGCTGTCATTTTATCTTTTGCAGGTAAGTTAACCCATAGCTGAAAGCCATGTAGTAAGCCGTTTTTTTGTTCTGGCATTTCTGAGTGGATAATACCTTTGCCAGCTGTCATCCATTGTATGCCGCCGGGTTCGATAACACCTTCATTGCCAGCACTGTCCTTATGTCTCATGCGACCTGCTAGTAAATACGTCACCGTTTCAAAACCACGATGAGGATGTGGCGGGAAACCGCCAATATAATCATTGGGGTTGTCAGACTGAAAGGCATCGAGTAATAAAAATGGGTCAAGGTCTGGCAGCTCAGTTAAACCTATAATGCGTGTTAGTCTTACGCCATCACCATCTGATACGCGTTGACCTTTAACTACTTGGGTAACATGTCTTTTTTTCATAGTGTTGCTCCTAATATTCGCTAACAATACTGTTGATTTGTGCTTTTACTTGCTTGAGCTTGCCACCATCTTTGTCAGCGTTCATTTGTGCGGCATCAATAATAGTTATATTGCTAATACCAATAAAATTAAGTACTTGTTTAATGTATGGCGTAGCAAAGTCAACTGGACTGTTTAATGGTACGCCACCCGAGGTAATAATCACATAAGCTTTTTTATTTTCTAATAAGCCAACTGGGCCATTTTCTGTATATTTAAAGCTTAGTTGAGCTCTGCATATTAGGTCGATATACGCTTTCAAGGATGCGGGCAGGCTAAAGTTGTAAATGGGTGTAGAAATGATAATGGTGTCACTTTCTTGCAGTTCTTTTACATAGTTATCAGATAATTTAAGTAGCTGCTGTTGCTCATCTTTACGTTCGGCGGCGGCAGTGTAGTTAGCCTCAACCCATGCCTTATTTAGCAAGGGCAACTCGCTAGTGTTTAAGTCTCTA
>JAHDBX010000168.1 GCA_020630145.1 Gammaproteobacteria bacterium
CAGGTTTAGAATTATTACCCGGCATGATTTTCACCGTCGAGCCCATGATTAATGTTGGCAAACGCTTCACCAAACTAATGAATGACAATTGGACTGTGATTACCAAAGACAGAAAATTATCTGCGCAATGGGAACACACCATACTTGTTACAGACTCTGGCTATGATGTGCTAACAAAACGAGACGAAGAAGAAGACCTTTAATTTAATACGCCCTTTTGAACTGACTTCCCAAATGAATACTATGCCACCTATTGCATCATCAGAAAACAGACAGAAAATCATTGCTACGCATAAAAACATACTGAGCGAGAATTTAGACAATATTGCCAACCAGTTTGCAGCCGGTGAAGATATCAACCATATCGTTCGCGGGCGCGCAGAAGTAATGGATATCATTCTGCGGGATATTTACTCAAGTCACTTTGACGAAGGTGACAATCATGTTTCATTAGCCGCTGTTGGTGGCTACGGTAGATTAGAGTTACTCCCACAGTCAGACATTGATATTCTAATACTCATTGCAGAAAATCAACTCGATAATTACAAAGACAATATTGAACAATTCTTCTCTTTGATTTGGGATTTAGGTCTCGACGTAGGACATAGCGTACGTACTGTAAAAGAATGTGCAGAGGAAGCTACAAAAGATGTCACTGTGATAACCAACCTTATGGAAGGCCGACATCTAACGGGCTCACAGACCTTATTCGACAATATGCTAAATACCATAGCTGAAAGTCATATTTGGTCTAAAAATGATTTTTTTAATGCGAAGTTAATTGAGCAAAAAAAACGTTATAGCAAATCACATAACTCAGCATTCAGATTAGAACCAAACATAAAAGAAGGCCCTGGCGGTCTACGCGACATTCAAACTATCGAGTGGGTCGCAAAACGCTATTTTAACGCCAGCAACTTAACTGACTTAAAGAATTTAGGCTTTTTAACAGAAGATGAACTGGACACATTAATCGAAGCGCGTGAATTACTCTGGCGCATTCGTTTTGCATTACATACATTAACCGGGCGAAATGAAAACCGTTTGTTATTCGCCCACCAAAAAGAGTTAGCTAAAACATTTGGCTTCCCTGTAGACGAAGGCAATGCAGCAGCAGAAGCTTTTATGCAAGACTATTTTCGTACCGTAACTAATCTGCAACGCTTAAACGAAATGCTTATGCAATTCCTACATGAGGCGATACAGCTTGAAACGAAAGCTGACCTGACTATTCATGAAATAGATCAACACTTTCATTTGCGTAACAATCACATTGAATTAGCAGACAAAGATGATTTTACAAAACACCCCAGCCTTTTGCTTAAAGTATTTTTAGTTTTACAACAAACGCCTCAGGCAGACGGTATTGGTGCCAACACTATTCGTTTAATTCGTCACCACCTACATCTAATTGATGATGAGTTTAGACAAAACCAAATCAACAAAGATCTTTTTATTGCTATTTTTAAAGAGCCTAACTTTGTTAGTCACGCACTACAACGTATGAACCGTTATGGCGTATTGGCATCTTACCTACCCGCGTTCGCCAATATTGTTGGACGTATGCAATTCGATTTATTTCATATATTCACTGTCGACGAACACACATTACGCGTTATCAGGCACGCAAGACGCTTTGCTGTACCCGACCCTAAACATGCAAACTGGCAACCCTTAGCCTGTAAGATTTTCGCCAAGCTTAGACAGCCAGAAATTTTATATCTAGGCGCACTCTTCCATGATATAGCCAAGGGCCGTGGTGGCGACCATTCAGAACTAGGGGCAGAAGATGCTATAACATTTTGCCTTGCACATGGCCTAAGCCAATATGATGCATCAACCGTTGCGTGGCTAGTTAAAAACCATTTAGCCATGTCTTTAACAGCACAAAACAAAGATATAGCCGACAATGATGTTATCCAAGCTTTTGCCGAAGACGTTGTTGATGGCGAGCGCCTTGATTATTTATACCTGCTAACCATAGCAGATATTAGCGCCACTAACCCCGAACTACTAACTACATGGAAAGACAGTTTACTACGCGAACTTTATATGCGCACAAAACGCGCCATCAATCGCGGCCTGAGCCACCCCATTGAATTACGTCACAAGGTACAAGAACGTAAAGATATTGCTATGCCATTATTAAGTGACAAAAGTATTACTGAGCAACAAGCCTATGACGTTTGGGCCGACCTAGATGATGACTACTTTTTACGCCATACCGGGCAAGAGGTTGCCTGGCACACTGCAGCTATACATGACATAGACAAGGAATCTTTGCCATTAGTATTAATTAGTGAATCACCTATACGCGGCTCAACAGCTATCTTTATTTACTCAGAAGAAAATGATGGCTTTTTTGCCGCCACTACCACCTTATTGGGCAGGCTAAACTTAAACATTGTTGACGCCCGTATTATCACTAGTAAAACTGGCTATGCAATTGATACTTATATGGTTTTAAACCAAGATAATGAAGCCATTAATGAAAACTGGCAAAAAGAAGAAATTATTGAAAAGTTATCTAAAAACTTAAAACAACCCGAAACAGTAAAAGCCCAAGCCCAACAAGCTTTACCACGATTACTACAAGAGTTTGACTATAAAACAACGGTTTTTATCGATGACCACAACACACAGGATATGACCCTGGTACATATTCGTGCTTTGGACAAACCCGGTTTACTGGCACATATTGCGCAAGCTTTATATAAATGCAATACGCGAGTACATGGTGCACGTATTACCAATATTGGCGAACAAGCTGATAACTACTTTTATATTACCGATCATAACAACCAAGCTATCACTGACGAAGCCATGCAAGATCATATTATTAAAACACTGCTTCAATATATAGACAATACAGATGAAAAAAATGATAACTGATAATAATACCGTAAAGCTTTGCATAGAATTAATTGAGCAAGAGTCCGTCACACCCAATGATGCGGACTGCCAAACAATTATGGCAAAGCGCTTAGGAAAATTGGGCTTTACAATAGAACAAATGCCTTTTGAAGACGTTAAAAATATATGGGCGCGCAAAGGCACAGATAGCCCATTGGTTGTTTTTGCCGGTCACACTGATGTTGTACCCGCAGGCAACCCGCAGGACTGGCGACACCCTCCTTTTAAAGCGACGATTGACGAAAACGGTATGCTATATGGCCGCGGCGCAGCTGATATGAAAGGCAGCTTAGCGGCAATGATAACCGCCACCGAAGACTTTATTGCGGCAAACCCAGACTTTAAGGGCAGTATTGCTTACCTTATTACCAGCGATGAAGAAGGCATTGCCAAAAATGGTACTATAAAAGTTATAGAAACATTAGAAGCCAGAAATGAAAAAATTGATTGCTGTATCGTTGGTGAACCATCCAGTACAGATAAGTTGGGTGATATTATCAAAAACGGTCGTCGCGGTTCATTGTCTGCCAAACTAAAAATATTAGGCAAACAAGGGCATGTTGCCTACCCACATTTAGCAAGCAATGCCATACACAATGCCGCACCTTTTCTAGAAAAGATTACGCAGCAAGTTTGGGATAGTGGTAATGAATATTTTCCTCCAACGACTTTCCAAATCTCAAATATTAACGCTGGCACAGGCGCCAATAACGTTATACCAGGTGAAATTAGCATGGATTGTAATTTCCGCTTCTCAACCGCAAGCACAGTAGAACAACTTAAAGAAAAACTAGAGTCCTTACTAAGCGAAGCTAACATCAATTATGAAATTGACTGGCACTTATCCGGCCTGCCTTTTATTACAGAAGAAGGCACACTGGTAAATGCTGTTACAAAAGCTATTAAAGATGTTATGGGTTACGAAACACAATTGTCTACAGCAGGTGGTACATCTGATGGCCGCTTTATTGCACCGACAGGTGCACAGGTTGTTGAATTGGGGCCACTTAATGCCACGATCCATCAAGTAGACGAACACGTTAAAGCAGATGACTTACCTGTTTTAAGCAAAATATACCAACACGCATTAAAAAACCTCTTAACGTAATTGACAACAATTCGTAATGAACACAAGCATAAGCAAGCTTTTGCTACTAGCATTACTACTTTACACGTATATAAGTCATGCAGGCTCACCCGTATGGCTTATATCGAAGGGCGATAAGCATTTATACTTAGGCGGCACCATACATGTGCTAAGGCCGTCAGACTACCCTCTACCAGCTGTATTTAACGAAGCCTACAAACAAACGGACATTGTTGTACTGGAGACGGACCTACAAAAAATGTCTTCACCTGCCTTCCAACAGAGCCTGTTAAAAACAGTGGTATACCCAGCTGACCAAACACTAAAGGATCATATTGCAGCCGATACCTACAAGGAACTAGAAAGCTACCTATCCAGCAAAGGCATCCCACTTGCCAACATTGTCACATTAAAACCTGGCATGGCCTCAATATCCTTAAGCATGATCGAACTGCAAAACCAAGGTTTTAATGAGGTCGGCGTAGACAGTTACTATAATGCAAAAGCGCTTAATGATAAAAAGACATTGTTAGCCTTGGAAACGCCAGAAGAGCAATTAGATTTTATCAATCAAATGGGTGTAGATAACCCAGACAAGTTAATCACCTATACTTTACGTGACATCAAAGAGTCACCGTTTAAGATGGATACACTTAAAGATGCATGGAAGTCAGGCAACAACGAAGTTTTGCACGCGTTAATGCTCAAGTATTTACGTGATGATTTTCCTGAGATATACAATATATTACTTGTTAGACGAAATCATAACTGGCTACCTAAAATTGAAACCCTGTTTCAAAGCCAAGAAAAAGCGTTCATTCTTGTTGGTGCCATGCACTTAATCGGCAAAGATGGTTTATTAGCACTACTAAAGAAAAAAGGTTATAAGGTAGAGAACTTATAGTACAGCAAAAACTAAAAAGCCAAGCTCAACGAGCTTGGCTTTTTTTAAACGCT
>JAHDBX010000169.1:0-4599 GCA_020630145.1 Gammaproteobacteria bacterium
AAGAACTCTACGCCTTGTTCTTCAAGTATTAGTAGCTTACGTTGTATAGCGCCGACTGATGATCTGGCAATATTACCGTATTCACTTTTTAAGTCGTCAGAGTTGTCTGCCATCCAGTTAAGCATTGAGCGCAGGTCTTTTAAGTCTAGCAATAACCAACCGTTATCATCGGCGACTTTAAAACTTGAATACAGGACACCCATTTGTGTGTCATTAAGCTCCAGTAGATTGGATAATAGTAATGGTCCCATATCACTAACAGTTGTTCGGAATGGGTGGCCTTTCTTGCTGAATACATCCCAGAATACGACAGGAGAGGGTGATGACTGGTAATCGGTGATTTTAATCTTTTCTATACGTTCATCAATCTTAGGGTGAGGGTTAGCAGCCTTTGCTAAACAAGATAGGTCACCTTTTACATCGGCCAGAAATACGGGTACACCCATTTTTGAAAAGCCTTCGGCAAGAATTTGTAGGGTAACGGTTTTACCCGTGCCGGTAGCGCCAGCTATTAAACCGTGCCTGTTGCCCATGCTGCCCATTAAGTGAACTTGTTTTTCTGTACTGGCGCCAATTAATAAGGTGTTTTCGCTCATAGCTATTTCTCAATAATAGGGTGTTTGTTGGTGTAAATAATATCATATACCAGTGGGTAAAAAAAAAGCCTGAATATAATAATTCAGGCTTTTTTTGTGTTTGCAGCTTAGTGTTTAGTAAGTCACGATAGGGTCAAGTTTTTTGGCTTGGTCTATCCAGTCTGCTACCATTTTTTCGCTAGGAACAACACGGGTCAGCTTTTTCTTGTCATTGACTTCTTTCATTTTTGCAGCGGTATTATCAGCACGGCGATTGCGCAGCTCTTTAACTGTATCAACGCCAGCAGCTTCTAATAGCTCAGCATATTGTGTTGCAACACCTTTGATGCGGAATAGGTCAGCCATATTAACGCAACGTAGGATAATAGAGTCACTAATGCCAGATGCTTCGGCAATTTCTTTGCGGCCTTTTTTAGTAGCACCACGTTTTAGCAATGAGTTTGCTGATGCGCAACCACATTCACGTAGCTTTTTGCCATATTTAGGACCTATACCTTCGATTGCTTCAATTGATTTAGCCATATTCTTCCCCTAAAAATAAAGTTATTGATTAATCAAAACCCGAGATTACACCACTTAGGGCTTATTGCAATACTTGATTGTGAATAATTATGTCTTAGAGGGTATTTTTTAAGTATTGCGTTGCTTATTCGTATTATTGCTGACGTAAAAGCTTGGTTATACTTTTTGCGCTGATAGGTCTGGAAAAATAAAAGCCTTGAATTAGGTCGCACTTGTTTTTCTTTAAAAAGTCGAACTGTATATGGTCTTCGACGCCTTCAGCTGTAATTTCCAAGTCTAAGCTATGGGCCAAGAGTATTGTTGAAGCGACAATGCCACGACTTTTGGGGCAATGGTTAACGCGTTTAGTGAATGAGGTATCAAGTTTAATGCTATCGAAAGGGAAATTTTGTAGATAGCTCAGTGATGAATAGCCTGTACCAAAATCATCAATGGCTATAGTGACGCCAAGTGATTTGATTCGCTTAAGAATTTCACTGTTTCTTTCTGTATGCCCTATAAATACGTCTTCAGTAATTTCTATTTCTAAGTCTTCACCTTTAAGTTCGAACTTGTCTAGCGTATTTTTTATTAATGAATAGATATCTGCGCTAACGAGGTGGTTAGCTGAAATATTAACGGCAATTTTATTATTTTGTAGCCCTTCGTCTTGCCATTTCTTTTGTTGTAGGCAGGTCGTTTCAAGTACCCACTTGGTGATGTCATTTAATAAACCCATTTCATCAGCTATAGGTATGAAATAGGCTGGTGATACTTCGCCTAGTATGCTATCAGTCCATCGAATAAGTGCTTCCATGCCGGCTATACGTTTGTCTGTAGCATTAATTTTAGGTTGATACAGAATTGTAAACTTATCTTCAGCTAGCGCTTTGCGTAAATTTTTCTCTAGTAATAAGCGCTGATGGGTAGTATCCATTTTTTTTTCGAAAAATTCATAGGAGCTGCTCGGTACGGATTTAGACTGGTACATGCTTATATCAGCGTGCTGTAAGAGCATTCGTGCATCTTCGCCATCATTAGGAAAGATGCTAATGCCAATACTCGCGCCAATCTGTAAGCTATGATTGTCTATATGAAAAGGCAGGGTAAGTTGGTGAATGATTTTTTCTGCAACCAGCTTGGCATCTTCATTATTACTAATTTTACTCAACATAATAACGAACTCATCGCCACCAAGGCGTCTAATACAGTCACTTTCACGGGCTAAACCTTTAAGTCTAGCGGCAACTTCTTGTAGTAATTTGTCACCAATTGCATGACCTAAGGAGTCATTAATGATTTTAAATCGGTCTAAATCAATGAGCAAAATAGCAAGTAAACTATCATGGCGTTTTGCATTTGCAATGCCCTGATTCAGCTTTTCCATTAAAAGGTAGCGGTTAGGCAATTGTGTGAGTGCGTCATGATTGGCACGATGTTGCAGCTGCCCAGTACGCATTTCTACCATTTTCTCGAGATGTTCGTTATGCTGCTTTAACTCCGTTTCACGTGTTTGTACAGCCGATAACATTTTGTTGAAACTTTTAAATAATGAACCGATTTCATCTTTTTGAGTGATATTAAAGCGGGCATCATAGCTTTTGTTATTCACTATCTTTTGTGAAGCCGCAGCTAACTTTGTAATGGGTTGTGTGATTCGTTTCTTTAGATAAAGTGACAATAAATAGGTTAAGCTCAAGCCAATTAGGAAGATTAAAAAGCAAACAAATATTTGTTTGGTTATTAGCGAACGTAGATCTTCTGTGCTGCGAATGATTAATAAATGCCCTTGTAATATTTGGTTGATATGAATTTTTTGTAACAAATATACAATGTTCTTCTCAAAGTGTATGCCTTCTTTATAACTTTGAGTATTTAGTTTGGTTAGGTCATCTTGGTAGCTTGCAAACACGTCATCATCGGCATCGAATAATATGGCATGCTCAATGAGTTTGTCGCTCCTAATAATTTGCAAGTTCATGTTGGCTTGTACGGAATCTCTGCTAATTAGGTAGGTAATATTACTCGCATTGAGTAAATTGGCCGTTTTGCTTAAGTTATTGCTAATGGCCATTTTTAAAGAGCTTATATGTGTGTACATTAAAAACGAGCATGAAACAGCCAATATCGTAATGATAATAAAGCTGATGGCGATCATTTGCTTAAGGTGTAGGCTTAAATAAGGCTTGCGCAGAGCGAGTTTTAGGTAATATTGTTTAAGGGAATTTAGCATCGTGCACTTTTAAAAGGTTATTGCTTCGAAGTTTCCTTTGATAACGACCTTACCGTTTTTGTATCTCTCAAACTTTACAGGTGCCCAGTTCCATTGCTTGGCTAGCCAGAATATGGCTTTTCTCTTGTCGCTAGTCATAACCACTTTAACCGCGTCTATTTTGCGCTTATTAACCGTAATGCTTTGCATGTATTCGTAGTTGACTTCGTATTGGCGAAAATTTTCATTGTCGAAGATGGCATAGCTAGCTGTGCTTTTCTTTTCAGCAATATCGTTGCTAAGTACGTTGAAAATACTTTGATTAGTCTGTGGGTTAGAAGGTAGAGCAAGGTTAGTATTGTAGACATTTTTATTTAAGTCAAATAATACGGTTTGATTTTTCTCTGGGCCTTGCATCGTAAACTTTTCAATAGAGGTATGCCCGTTTTGATAGTTGAATATGGTGTCTTCATATGCTTTTTCTAGACCAAATAGCTTGGCAACAAATGAAGGTTTATAACGTGATGAAGCTCGCCATGTATTATTGTTGTTTTGTAAGCTGATGGTAAATTGGCCAGCGTCCATACTTTGCCGTTTTAGCTTGAAGTTGACTTGATAGTTTTTAGGCGTGTAAGTAACTTCAGCGATAGCATTTATACTGTAAGTAAAAGTAGCCGCTAACATCAGTAGCAGGGCTAGCAGCCGAAACGTTTTATGCTGTGCTAGAAGTTTCATAACAAGTATTTTGCTCGGCATACAGGTTTTCATATATCAGGGGTTTCTGTATGGCTTTATCGCCTAATAGTATCGTTTTGTAGGTTAGGTAAACCGTGCCTTCAGTAAAGCAATTTACACAATAAGGGTAAAGCTTATGTTCACGCTCATGTATTTTGGTTTGTAAGCTTTCAGCGGTGTCTGCGGTTTCAATATCAATAATTGATTGCATAATTACAGGGCCACCATCCAATTCTTCAGTTACAAAATGTACACTAACACCATGTTGCTTATCACCCGCGTCTAAAGCGCGTTGATGAGTATGCAAACCTTGATATTTAGGCAATAAAGAAGGGTGAATGTTCAATAATTTGCCTGCATAGTGTTGTACAAACTCGGCTGTTAATATGCGCATAAAGCCCGCTAATACAACTAATGCAGGTTGATAAGTATCGATAGCTTCAATTAATGCTTGATCAAAAGCTTTTCTGTTGGCGAACGTTGTATGATCCAATGCCTGATGCTTAATTTGGCTATTCGCAGCTCTTGTTAAGCCATAAGCATCAGGACGGTTTG
>JAHDBX010000169.1:4609-4948 GCA_020630145.1 Gammaproteobacteria bacterium
AAGCTTGCTGCGATCTATAATGGCTTGTAGGTTGCTGCCACTGCCAGAAATTAATACAACAACGGGTTTCTTTGCCTTCATTGTAGGATAACTTGTGCCGCTTCTTGTTCGTTGTTTTGAATGTTGCCAATGATAATGGCTGTTTCGCCTTGTGAAGCAAGTGTATTAAGAACAGCGTCAGCTTCATCTTGTTCAACGGCAATAACCATACCTATGCCACAATTGAAGGTTCTATATAGTTCGTTTTGCTCTATATTGCCTTGCTCTTGTAGCAGTGCAAATACGGGAGGTAGCTCCCAGCTTGATAAATTAATGTGTGCAGCTGTTTTTGCCGGTAGT
>JAHDBX010000170.1:0-1053 GCA_020630145.1 Gammaproteobacteria bacterium
CCATAAAGAAATGAAAAGGTTAATAAATTAAATTACTTCTTGTTTTGTTTGCCGACAATCCGCTGCATCATTTTTAAGTCACGGGGTTTTAACTGCATTGCGCTATCTACCCAAATATCAACAATATTTTTTAATTCATCATATGAAATAGGGTTGTCTAGTTGTGAAACTTTTTTCAAGGCATTAAAAGTATTTTTTGAACGCTCTTCTTTGCTTATATAGTTGTAGACAGCGATATCACCTTCACCCGGTTCCGCAAGCACATCAATAACACCAATGTCATATAGTTCTTCTGCAGTATAAAATTTTCCACTTGTTATCATTTCACGTGTTTTAGTTGGGCCAATTTTCCTTGATAGGAAGCTATAGGCACCCATGCCAGGAAACATGTTGAATAGTACTTCTGGCAACCCAAAGTGAGCACCTTTTTCGGCGATGATTACATCACTTGATAGTGCGGCTTCAAATCCACCACCTAATGCATTGCCTTCTACTAGTGAAATTGTTGTAACATTTGCATTGTGACTATTTGAGTAGTTTGTATAGATTGCATCTATACATGAGTATGCATAAGTTTTTAAGTTCTCTTTGTCTTTGTTTTTAATACAGTTTTCAAAAAATGATAGGTCGCCACCTAGGTTGAAAATGTCTTTATTGCTTGATGCAAAGACAGTATATTTGATTGAACTGAGGTTTTTCACGGATGATGAGCAATTTATTAGTTCATCTAATAATGTATGGGTAAAGCAAGGTCTTGGTTCTGGTTGCATGTACATCCAAAGTATATCGCTGCCTTCTTCAAAGTAAGCGTTTAATTGTTTGTAGTCTTGATTGTTGTAATAGTTGCTTGGGTTTTCTTGTGGCCAATATTGATTGGCAATTACTACGTTTTGCATGGTTCTCTCCTACGGTCAATCGGAATAACTAAGAATATAACTTAGTGTTAATTTTTTATTGTTGGATTCAATATATCACTGGATTATGAATCTTATTGTTAGCTCACTTGATGCATATTTTTTCGACGGACCATTTTTTCGATAATTTGAGTTTGAT
>JAHDBX010000170.1:1063-4928 GCA_020630145.1 Gammaproteobacteria bacterium
TTATTGTTGGATTCAATATATCACTGGATTATGAATCTTATTGTTAGCTCACTTTGTTGGATGCATATTTTTGCGACGGACTGGTGCATTTTTTCGATAATTGGAGTTTGATACGGCCTATGGGTTTCATTTGTAAACTATATGGCGCATTTGTTGTTGAAGTGACTTCTGGTTCTTTTCTATACAAGTCTTAATTGGCTCGCTTGAAAAAAGTGCAGATAAATACGTGTCTTTAGAGAGGTAATTTGTTGTAAAAAATCGTACTTTCAAGGTGCTGCAACGACTGCATTAAAGCGTTATGTGAAATTTTATATAGGGCTTTAAGTATTTATATTTTTATTGTAGACCATTGGCCAAGTCGCCAATATAAAATAAAAATAAGGGCTTGGATAATTCTGTAAGTAATAAATGCAAACCATACTGCTACTAGGCCTAGGTTACATGTTGTAACGAGCAACCATGCTATGGGTAAAAATAAACCCCATTGTAAGAAGGTGCTAATTTGCATAACACGTTTGGTTGCGCCGGCGCCTAATAATGCTTGCATAAGAATTAATCCGATGCCATCAATTACTGTTGCTATGGCAATAAGCCTTAAAGGTTGTGTGCCTAGTTGAACTAAGTATTGCTTATGTAAAAATAGCGATAAAATTTGAGGTGCAAAAATAACAGCGGTGAGCATCATGCCTGTAAAGATAATGCTGGCTACTTTAATGACATCCCATACCCAGATGTTGGCTGCAATTGGGTTGTTTTCTCCTAGTGACTTGCCTACTAAGCCGGCTGCAGCTAAACCAAAGCCTAAAGCCGGTAATACAGCGACCAATGAAATATTCATTAATATGCCTGCTACGGCCATTTCGTTTGTGCCAATTTGACTAACTATCCAAAATAAACAAGTTAGCCCACCTGCAAAAGTGACTTGTTGAATGGAATTAGGGCTAGATAAGCTTATTAAGCGTTTTATGCTTTCTAGGCTTGGCATTAAGCTGAAAAAGCCTGATTTGTTGGCGTATTTAAAACCAAGAAAAATATAGGTGAGTGAGCCAAGGAAAATACTGAAGCTCGTACCCATTGCAGCGCCTTGTGTGCCCAGTGCTGGAAAGCCCCAGTGCCCAAAAATGAGTAGGTAATTTAATAAGATATTCATGCTGTGCATGGCTAATAAGGTGAATAAATATAGCTTGGCTTGTTGTATTGCATTCCAATAACCACGAAAAGCAAAGTTTATTCCCACTAGTGCTATCACTACGCTGCGTATCTGTAAATAAGGTGTCGCTTCATTAGCTACGGCTTTATCGTTAACCATAAGCGACAATATATCCGCACTAAAAAAATATAGTAGTAAGCTAATGGGTATGCCACCAAGCAGTGATAATAATAAGCCTGTATTTAGAGGCAGGGCTGTTTCATGAAATTTCTTTTCACCAAAGCGTCTGGCGGCTGTTGCCTGAACGCCGGCGGAAATACCTGCAATAATTGAAAAAGAGAAAAAATTAATAAAACTAGCTATACCAACGGCTGCAATTGAAATATGACCCAGTGTACCTACCATGGCTATATCGACGAGGTTCAGTATGTTCTGAGATACCATGCCGCCAATCATTGGCAGTGCTAAAACCATAATATGCTGAAAACGCTTGCGGCTGATAAAGGGAGTCAAGGTGAGTTGTCTTTTGAAAAGACTATTATTGCAAAATTGGCCTATAAATAAAATAAATGTATTCTTTTATTTAGAATAGTGGCCACGCTTGTTAAAATAAGCTAACTTTATTTTATTGTCCTACTATTGCATGCCTAATCATTCAAGCTTTGACCGACGTTTCTCAGTTGCGCCTATGATGGATTGGACGGATAGGCATTGCCGATATTTCCATCGCCTGATTTACCCCAAAATATTGTTGTATACCGAAATGGTAACTTGTGGAGCTATTATTCATGGGGATCGTGAGCGTTTTTTGGCGTTTAACAAGGATGAGCATCCTCTAGCTTTGCAGTTAGGGGGTAATGACCCTAGTGATATGGCTACATGCGCAAAAATCGCAGAAGATGCGGGTTATGACGAGGTCAATATTAATGTTGGCTGTCCAAGTGATCGTGTGCAGAACGGTGCATTTGGCGCATGTTTAATGCGGGAACCTGAGACAGTAGCAGAGTGTGTTGCTCGTATGCGTGATTCTGTAGACATACCGGTTACGGTTAAACATCGTATTGGTGTTGATGATATGAACGATTACGACGACATGTTGAATTTTGTTGACATTGTTCATCAGGCGGGTTGTGAGGCCTTTATTGTGCATGCACGTAAAGCTTGGTTAAAAGGCTTAAGTCCAAAAGAAAATAGAGATGTACCGCCTTTGCAATATGCTAATGTCTACCGTTTGAAGCTTGAAAGGCCGGATTTAGACATAATTATCAATGGTGGCATTAAGAACAGTGAAGATGCAGAAGAGCATATGCGGCATGTAGATGGTGTAATGATTGGGCGTGAAATTTATCATAACCCTATGATGTTCATATCCTTGTATAAAACCTTATATAATGAAGATGCAGAACATGACCGCCTTAAAATTATTTCGCGCTTTAGTGACTATGTACAGCAGCAATTGAATGAAGGTGTGTACTTAAATCGAATGACAAAGCATGTTTTGGGTCTTTTTCATCAGCAAAGAGGCGCTAAATATTGGCGACGTTACATTAGTGAAAACGCGCATAAGCCTGGCGCGGGCGTCGATGTGATTAATGTTGCTTTACGAGCAGTTACCGAATAACAATCTGGAATACTAATGGGTAAAAATAATAAAGTCACATTAGCTAGCCAAGCTGATAAACATAAGCTTTATGAAAACTCAGTGCAAAACGTTGAGTTTGAAGTGGAATTTTTAGCTAATGAGTTCAAGGCTAACCGTGGCCGTGAATGCAGAAGTTTTCGTGAAGACTTTTGTGGCACAGCGCAAGCGGCTGTAGAATGGATAAAGCAGCATAAGGATAATACAGCTGTCGGTGTTGATTTAGACCAAGAAGTGCTTGATTGGGGGCAAAAACATCATGTCTCTAAACTTAGTGATGAGCAGCAACAACGTTTACAAATTTATAACGAAAACGTACTCGCTGTTCAAACGGCAAAAGTTGATCTAATTGCCGCTAGTAACTTTAGTTATTGGATATTTAAAGAGCGCAGACTTATGCGTGAATATTTTGCTAGCGTGTTGGCCGCACTTAAAGATGATGGCGTACTGTTTTTGGATGCCTTTGGCGGCTATGATGCCTATAGAGAGCTAAAAGAAAAGACTAAGCATGACAACTTTACGTATATTTGGCATCAGAAAAAATATAACCCATACAACCATGATATGGAATGCCGTATTCATTTTACTTTTCCAGATGGTTCTAAAATGAAAAATGCATTTGAATACAGCTGGCGCTTATGGTCGCTGCCTGAAATTCGTGAGTTATTACTTGAGGCTGGCTTTACTAAGGTGGTGACGTATGCTGAGGGTTGGAATGAAGAAGAAGAGGAAGGTAACGGTGTTTGGTCGCCTTCAGAAGAATTTGATGCTGATCCAGGTTGGTTGGCTTATATTGTTGCATTGAAGTAAGAGGTTTATTGTGGAAAAAATTATTGAAAAGGCGATGTATGGTACTCGCTGGTTGTTGGCCCCTGTATATATTGGTTTGTCATTAGCCCTTTTTGCGTTGCTGATTAAGTTTTTTCAAGAGGCTGCTCATTTGGTTTTAGATGTGCTCTCTTTGCCAGAAGCAGAAGTTATCTTAATTGTTTTGTCTTTAGTTGATATTGCGCTCGTGGGCGGTTTGTTAGTTATGGTAATGCTAAGTGGCTATGAAAACTTTGTTTCACGGATTG
>JAHDBX010000171.1 GCA_020630145.1 Gammaproteobacteria bacterium
CACTTCACCATTCGTTTTTAATACTTCATATATAACAGTAGGTGCAGTCGTAATTAAGTCTAAATTGTATTCCCGCTCTAATCGCTCTTGAATAATCTCCATATGCAACATACCCAAGAAGCCACAGCGGAAACCAAAACCTAATGCCTGTGAAGTTTCTGGCTCATAATGCAAAGCAGCATCATTGAGCTGTAGTTTTTGCAAAGCATCACGGAAGTCTTCATAATCATCCGCACTTATCGGGTAAATACCAGCAAATACGCGTGGCTGAGATTCTTTAAAGCCGGGTAAGGCTGTTTCTGCTGAATTTTTCAAGGTAGTGATGGTATCACCAACAGGAGCAGCTTCAATTTCTTTGATGCTAGCAACCAGAAAACCCACTTCACCTGACTTTAACTCTTCTAAATCAACGGGTTTTGGTGTGTACACACCAATCTTTTCGACTAAAAAATCACGGCCAGATGACATCATGCGTATACGTTGTTTACGCTTTAATACACCATTAACCACTCTTACAAGTGAAACAACACCTAAGTAATTATCAAACCATGAGTCGATAATTAATGCCTGTAAAGGCGCATCATAATCTACCGCAGGTGGTGGAATTGTCGCTACTAAGCTATCTAGTAGCTCTTTAACACCTATGCCAGTTTTGGCACTAACATTTAGTGTGTCTGTAGTATCTAAACCAATGACATCTTCTATTTCTTTTTTAACTCGTTCAGGGTCAGCAGCAGGCAAATCTATTTTATTAAGCACTGGCATGACTTCTAGACCTTGCTCTATTGCGGTATAGCAGTTAGCAACACTTTGGGCCTCTACACCTTGTGAGGCATCAACAACCAGCAAAGCACCTTCACAAGCGGCTAAAGAACGAGACACTTCATAAGAGAAATCAACGTGCCCAGGTGTATCAATGAAATTAAGTTGATATTCAATGCCATCGCTAGCGGTATATGTCAAAGTCACACTTTGCGCTTTAATAGTAATGCCACGCTCACGCTCTAAGTCCATTGAGTCCAGCACTTGTGAGTCCATTTCACGTTCACTAAGGCCTTCGCATAGTTGAATAAACCGATCGGATAATGTTGATTTGCCATGATCAATATGTGCGATCACAGAGAAATTTCGAATGTTAGACATGCTTTGTTTTTACTCTTATTTCAATTTTGACAGATATTGCATCAAAATCGCTTCATCTAGTTGGTAATGACAGAGCACTTCTTCTTGAGATTCGCTGTTTATAAGCGTTAACACGGGAATTAATAAGCCATATCGTTTTTTATACTCGATATTGCTGTCAACATCTACAATTTGATAATCAAAGGTGTAGTCTTGCTTTAATTGATTAAGCCGCCCAGTCATTTCATCGCAAAGATGGCAGTCTGGACGGCTATAAACCGTAAATGTTGTCATACCTGTCTAAGGTATGCGTAACGCCAGATAAACTGGACCTCGCTGACGTTGAATCAGTAAAGCCACTCGACTATCGCTACGCGCACCTTTAATAATCTCTTTAAAGTGCTTGATATTACGAACAGTCTGGTTATTGACCCTTGTGATCACATCGCCTGACAATACGCCCGCATCGGCTGCAGAACCCGCATTAACTGCTTGTACTGCTACGCCTTTATCGCCGAGATTATACGCATCTTTCTGGGCTTCGTCAGGTTCAGTTAGCACCATACCCAAAATATCTTCTGCTGTAGGCGCTTTTGGCTTAGTCGAAGCTTTCGTTATCTCTCTTTGACCTGGTAATTCACCAATTTCTAGTTTGATAGTCTTGGTTTTACCATTGCGCAGTAACTTAACTTTAGCTGTTGTATTAGCAGCAACTCGGCCAACCAAAGGCGGTAAATCTGCAGATCGCATAATAGGTGTACCATTAAAAGCTAAAATAACATCCCCAGACTCCAAACCACCTTTTTCAGCGGGACCATCAGCAATCACATTCGTAATCAATGCGCCTTGTGGTGTCTTCATACCAAAACTGTCTGCTAACTCGCGAGTCACTTCTTGTATGTATACGCCTAACCAGCCGCGGCTTACTGTACCTGTGCTTTTAAGCTGCTCAACCACCTCTAAGGCAACATCCATGGGGATAGCAAAAGACAAGCCCATAAAGCCACCTGTACGGCTATAGATTTGTGAATTAACACCGATCACTTCACCTTTCAGGTTAAATAGAGGGCCTCCAGAGTTACCGGGGTTAATAGCGACATCGGTTTGAATGAACGGTACATAATTATCACTTGGTAATGAGCGCCCTAAAGCACTGACAATACCTGAAGTAACACTATAATCAAAACCAAAGGGTGAGCCAATCGCTACTACCCACTCACCTACATTAATATCCGCTGAACGGCCAATTTTAACTGTTGGTAAGTTTTTAGCATTTATCTTTAGTAAAGCAATATCACTCTTTGGGTCAGTACCGATTAATTCTGCGGTATATTCATTGCGATCAATCAAACGCACGGTAATAGTATCTGCACCATCTATCACATGATTATTGGTAATCACATAACCATCCGCAGAAAAGATAAAGCCAGAGCCTGTTGAATGAGGTTGCTGCTGTGAACGTCCAGGAGAACCATCCGGTGACTGATTAGGCGCATTTTCAAAAAAGCGTTTAAATATTTCTCCCCAAGGCCCTTCCAACATTTCTGGTGGTATTTGTTGAGGCGAAAACTGTGATGAACCGCTAAATGAACGTGTTGTTGTAATATTTACAACAGCATTTTTATTTTGCTCAATTAATGGCACAAAATCCGGCAAGGATCTAGCCAACGCAACATTAGTAGAAGCTAGCATTAATAAGGCATAAGCTAGTAGTAATGAGAACGAAAAAATTTGCTTCATCAAAAATCTCTGTGTTGTTAACTTGTTAATTAGGACAGTAGTTTAGCTGAAAAGTGCATTACATTATTATGCTCTATCGTGATGAGTTGAGCTTGAAAGGATTGTTTTATACTTTTACTTGCTAAAAGATGTTTTATTAGCAAAAACCCAAAACCTAAGCCTGCTAGCGCAGCCAAAATAGTGTAAGACTCTTGCCTAAATAAAATATTTATAAGGATAGAAAAAACAAACATAATTAATAGTGGTAACACATAAATTAAGGCCGAACCACCTATCATCGCCTGATCATCAATGCCAATACGTACTGGGTCACCAACATTGGCGTTTAAGACGTTATCTACCTTAATGGTCGCTATCTTCTTACCAACTACTTTGCTAAGCACAGATGTACCACAGCCTTTTTTTACAGAGCAAGATTCACATGCTGTACGGCGCTCTACAGACACCCAAGCATAATTACCCTCTACCGCAACAACATGACCTGACTCTTCTACCATAGTTTAATTCGTTTCTAGCACCAATGCTTCACCAATCAAACGAGCTGTTTGAGCTGGCACTTCACCTACAGCAGTTATATGATACTTATCTTCATAACGACCGAAAGCATTTACCGCACCCATATTAGAGTAGCCACTTAACGCTTGATCGCTCGATGATTTTTTCTCAATAAAAACGGACAACGAAGACATACCATCTGAAAAAACTAAATGCTCTACCGCTTTAGGCTCCATCTGACGTTGATGCATCGTTAAGCTAAAGCCATAAGGCAGCATTCTTACTCGCCACTTACTATCAGCAACCTTGGGTGCCACAGCGGAAGCGCGTGGTTCGATTTTGTGTTGTTGAAAATTACTGCTTTTAGAAACGGGTCGCAAGAGTTTGTCATCAACATTATCAACGCTCAATTGTGTAAACATAAACTGCTCAACAACCGCCCCATTCTCATTTAAAACACTTGTCTTTACTAACAAGCTTGAGGCCTTATCTATCCAATATTGATAACCATAGCGATAAGAATCTTTAGGCTGAATAGATACTACCTTTGTTTGCAAACCTGCAATACGCTCTTCACCCAGAACCTTAAAGTCATAGCTGCCGGATAACTGTTCTAAATCTATCGGTAATTGCGCTGGCAATTGACTATTAATCACGGAAGTATCAATAACAACGGATTGCGTATCAGGCCAAATGCACGTTAAAGCATCATTGTCTCGTAAGATTTCACGCGCCTCACCATTGAGCGAATATAAGCGTTCACTGACAGAACCATTTTGCTTGCGGTGCACAAAGACCATATTTTCAAGCTTATTATCACTTAAGTAGACAAAATTACCATGGTAGCTTTTCTCTTGCATGGCATTGGTCATACTATTTAACAACTGTAAGGCCTCATTACCAGAAGCCCAAACTGACTTGCACAATACAAGTAAGACAAAAGCTACAAACAGCTTATAAGAGCGATTAATTAGCATCGTAACCTGCTAAACGAGCATACGGTAACATGCCCTGCATAGTACCTGCTGAGCGAACGTGATTCATAAGCAACTTATTTAGCTCTTCAGCCATTTTCTTATTGTCAGCTTGGCTTGGCACAGTACGTTTCCAACGTAAATCATTAGAAGAAGACTGGTTATAAGCATTACTGATAGGCACACCAGCCGCTCTAGTAGCATTTACACTTACCGGTAAGGCATTAATAATAGGCGCCGTATTGATTTGGTTAGCAGCATACCTTTGTATATCAGCACTTTGCACTTCAGGTGTTAATTGACTAAGCAATACCGGCTGCTGATTATCTGCAGCATTTGGTTGCCACAGCGTTTGCAGACCGCCGATAGTTGCCAAAGCGACTGTTGCAGCAACGGCCAAACCAGCGGCTGGACGAAACCAAGCTTGGCTAACTTTGCTACTTTTAGGCGCAAGTACAACAGGTTCTTGCGCTATTGCATGCATAACACGCGTCGAAAAGTCCTTGGGAATGGCATTAGGTGCCGTATTTTGCATAACATCCTTGATTAAGTGATAGTTTTCCCACTTTTTCGCTATTTCG
>JAHDBX010000172.1:0-1538 GCA_020630145.1 Gammaproteobacteria bacterium
GTTTGACGGTGATGGAGCATTATTTGCACGTTATACGAATGGGGAGTCATTAGCATTGGGTCAAGTCGTGCTCGCTAATTTTGCGAGCGTATCTGGTTTAAACCCTGCGGGCGGCAATAGTTTTAATGAAACGCCGCGTTCAGGCCCACCTTTAATAGGTGCGCCGGGCAGTAGCAGCTTAGGCAATATTACCCCCGGGGCTTTAGAGGAGTCAAATGTTGATATGACCAAGTCATTAGTTGATTTAATTACTGCTCAACGTTCGTTTGAAGCCAATGCACAAGTGATTAGTACAACGGATTCTATACAACAGACCATTATTAATATTCGTTAATTTTTATAGAGAACGCTAAGGATAAGGAGCTATTGCCATGGATGGCATGATATATACAGCAATGAATAGTGCACAGCAAATTTTGTTAAAGCAAACGCTGAATACACATAATTTGGCTAATGCAAACACAACAGGGTTTAAAGCAACAGTCGATCGTTTTACTGCTTTGCCTGTTTATGGTCCGGGTAAGCCGACTCGTGTTATTAGTGAAACTAATCAGGCTGGAACAAATTTTGAAACCGGTGTACTTGAATATACGGGTAGAAACTTAGACATTGCTATAAGTGGGCAGGGTTTTATTGCTGTAGAAGGTGTTGATGGTAAAGAAGCTTATACTCGCGCAGGTAACTTGAAGACTGATGCAAATGGTTTGTTAACAACAGCAAAGGGCAATATTGTTTATGGTAATGGTGGTTTATTAGCGTTACCACCATTTGAAAAAATTGATATTGCTGCTGATGGTACAGTTTCCATTATTCCTACAGGACAATCAGCGAATACGGTTTCAGCTATCGATAGAATAAAACTAGTTAACCCAGATGCAGCTAATTTAGAACGGGGTCAAGATGGTTTGTTTTATCATAAAGACAATTTGCGTGCTAATGCCGATGCTGAGGTAACACTGGCAGTAGGGTCATTAGAGAATAGCAACGTTAATGTTATAGAAGGCATGGTAAATATGATTGAGCTTGCACGTGCTTTCGAAATTAATACCAAACTCATGCGTTTAACGGAAGACAATGACGCAGCAACAACTGAGTTAATGAAGTTAAACGGATAATAATTAAAAGGACTTATTATGTTTTCAAGTTTATATGTAGCGAAAACAGGACTAGATGCTCAACAAATGCGTTTGAGTACTATTTCTAATAATTTAGCCAATGTAAATACAACTGGTTTTAAAAGAGACCGCGCTATTTTTGAAGATTTGTTATATCAAAATGTGAGGCAGCCCGGCGCATCGTCTTCTCAGGATACGCAATTACCATCAGGTCTGTCGGTCGGAACAGGTGTAAGAATCGTTGCGACAGAAAAACTGTTTACGCAGGGTAACTTTACGCAAACAAACAATTCATTAGATATGGCTGTAGAAGGTAGAGGTTTCTTTGAAATCTTACTACCAAATGGTTCGCCCGCTTATACTCGTGATGGGTCTTTTCAAGTAGATAGCCAAGGGCAAATCGTTAATTCAAGTGGCTATGTC
>JAHDBX010000172.1:1548-4909 GCA_020630145.1 Gammaproteobacteria bacterium
AACCTGCTATTACCTTGCCAGAGGGTATATCCTCTTTAACTATCGGTGAAGATGGCACCGTAACCGCTATGCTGCCCGGTTCAGCAGCGCCTACACAAGTAGGCAATATTCAACTAGTTGATTTTATTAACCCAACAGGTTTGCAAGCACTGGGCGGAAATTTATTTGGTGAGACAGCCTCTAGTGGAGCGCCACAAGCAGGTACACCAGGTTTAAATGGTTTAGGCAACCTAATTCAAGGTGCCATTGAAACCTCAAATGTGAATGTGGTTGAGGAATTAGTCGGCATGATTGAAGCGCAGAGAGGGTATGAAATGAATGCTAAGGCAATTGAAACTTCTGACAATATGTTGCAGTACTTAAATAATAATTTATAAGATGAAAAAGTATATGAAATACAGTTTGATAGTAACCTTATTCTTTTTACAAGCGTGCTCTGTGCTTGAAAAAGACCCTTACGATAATGCATTTGTGCCTGTTGTTGAATACGAACAAGAAAAAATAATGTATGAAAATGGCTCAATTTATAGCAAGGTGAGTAGCCGTAACTTATTTGAAGATGTTCGAGCGTCAAGAGTAGGGGATACCATTACTGTTATTTTGCAAGAGCAAACGGCTGCTTCTAAAAGCGTGTCTACATCAACGTCTAAGTCATCAGCTGTTGATATCTCTGCACCGACAATATTTGGCAGTGCGCCAACGTTGAATGGTACACCTTTTGCAACAAACAGCCTTGATTCGGGTACAGATTTTTCAGGCTCTGGCGACAGCAGTCAAAGCAATAGTTTATCTGGCAACATTACTGTAACTGTATTGAAGCGCATGCCAAATGGTAATTTGTATGTACGTGGCGAGAAAACGTTAACGTTAAATGAAGGTAGTGAGCATGTCAAAGTGGCGGGTGTCATTAGGCCGATTGATATATCACCTCAGAATACAATTGCTTCTGGGCAAATTGCCAATGCCATTATTACTTACGGTGGTAAAGGTATGTTGGCGAGTAGCAATAAGGCGGGTTGGTTAACGCGTTTCTTTAACAGTGATTGGTGGCCTCTATGAGAATAATATTATTTTTGCTTGTAGCGTTATTTGCATCTAGTGTTTATGCTGAAAGAATTAAAGATTTAGCGTCTATATATGGTGTCCGCAATAACCAATTGGTGGGTTATGGAATTGTGGTAGGTTTGGATGGAACAGGCGACCAAACTAGCCAAACACCCTTTACGGTGCAAAGTATAAAAAATATGTTAACGCAGTACGGCATCACTTTACCGCCAGGTAGTAATCCACAGTTAAAAAATGTTGCCGCAGTTTCCTTGCATGCAAATTTACCCGCATTTATCAAACCCGGGCAAAATATAGATGTGACCGTGGCTTCATTAGGTAATGCTAAAAGTTTACGCGGTGGCAGTTTGTTAATGTCACCTTTGCGTGGAGCAGATGGCGAAGTGTATGCCTTAGCACAAGGTAATGTTATTGTTGGTGGCCTTGGTGTCGGGGGAAGCGATGGCTCAAGTGTCACTATTAATGTTCCGAGTACTGGACGTATACCCGATGGTGCGATTGTTGAACGTATTGTGCCCAATAATTTTAGAAGCGCTAATGACATTATATTAAATTTACATTCGGCTGACTTTACGACAGCCAAACGTCTCGAGGCTGCGATTAATGAGTCCTTGGGTGCGGGTATGGCTGTTGCAATAGATGCTATATCTATTAGGGTTAAAAGTCCTGAGAAGTATGAAGAAAAAGTATCGTATGTCTCTTTTTTAGAAAACTTAGAAATTCGGCCTGCTATGGCCGCAGCTAAAGTGATTATTAATTCTCGTACAGGTACAGTCGTGATTGGTTCCTCTGTGCGTTTAACGCCCGCTGCGGTATCTCATGGTAGTTTAATTGTTAGCATTAAAGAAAATCCAGACGTTAGTCAGCCAAACCCTTTGTCTGATGGTCAGACAACGGTAGTGCAAAATACGCAAATAACCGTAGAACAAGAAGATAGTCGTATGTTTTTATTTGACCCAGGTGTTGAATTACGTGAAATTGTACGGGCAGTCAATCAGGTTGGCGCTGCGCCTAGTGACTTAGTGGCGATACTTGAAGCCTTGAAACAAGCTGGCTCATTACGCGCTCAACTCATTGTAATATAAGTATGAATACTTCATTGCCACTCAATTACTTTTCTAGCTTGCAGCAGCTTAAATTTGATGCGGCTAATGGTGAATCTAAAGATTCGCCAGATACAATTGAGGCTATGGCGACTCAGTTTGAATCGTTGTTTGTCAATGAGATGTTGAAAAGCATGCGTGCAACGGTTAGTGAAAATGAATTATTTGGTTCTGATGCAATTAATCAATATACAGAGATGTATGATAAACAACTCTCTTTACATATTGCACAAAAAGGGCTTGGCTTGAAAGAGGTGCTTATTGCACAGTTAGGTGCACAGGACAAATCGGGTGATGCAAAAGCGCTATGGAAAGATAAAACAGCTTTTGTTAAAGACTTAGAACAAAACTTACAAGCGTATTTGCCAGACAGTATTGATTATAAAGCCGTATTATCAATGGCGGCGCTAGAAACAGGCTGGGGAAAACATGTGATGACACTAAAAGACGGTGAGTCGAGTCATAATATATTTTCAATTAAAGCAGATAAGTCATGGCGGGGTGACCATACTGTTGTTAAAACAAGTGAGTTTATACACGGTCATAAAATTGAGACTGATGAACCTTTTAGAGTTTATAGCAGCTTGCAAGAGGCCATTAGTGACTTTGCGCTTTTTATGCAAAATCCACGTTATGAAAAAGCGATGTCTGTTGCTGCTGACGGTAAGCAGTTTATACATGAAGTAGCATCAGCCGGATATGCGACTGACCCACGCTATGAAGAGAAGCTATTACGTATATATAATGATTTATAATGGAATAATCATATGAGTGATATATTAAATACAGGAATAAGCGGCTTATTGGCTTTTCAGCGTCAAATTAATACAACTAGCCATAATATTAGTAATTCCTCTACAGAAGGATATTCACGGCAACGTGTTGAACTGGAAAATAGGTTAGGTTCGGCATTTGGTAATGGTTTTGTTGGCAGTGGCGTTAATATACGTACCGTATCTAGAATTAACGACCAATTTTTAACGGGTCAATTGCGTGAAGCCAATTCTGAGTCGCAACGTTTAAATATGCTTCAGCTTTTGTCTAGTCAAATAGATAATGCTGTTGCAGATGAGCAGGGCAGTGTTGCACCAAGCTTGCAAACCTTTTTTGAAAGTTTGAATAATGCCGCGGCTAATCCGTCATCTATTCCTGCTAGACAAGTGATGCTGACAGATGCTCAAAATTTGGTGTCA
>JAHDBX010000173.1 GCA_020630145.1 Gammaproteobacteria bacterium
TTCTGCACAGCGATACTCAATAAAAGTCTTGTACTCGATCCTCACCAAAACTACAGTGACTTTATTCAGGGCTGTATAAAAATAAAAGGCATTGGCCATTGGACAGCAGAATATATTGCTTTACGCGCGCTCGGTATGACCGATGCCTTTCCCAAAGAAGATTTAATTATTAAACGCATTCTTGAACAGGAAAAAAGTATTAAGCCTGAAGTTTATCAACCTTGGCGGGCTTACTTAACGATGTACTTATGGAAGTCTCACCAACAATAAACCGCTTATGACAAAACAAATACTCTACCCTTCACCTGCTGGCGATTTAATACTGGCTGCCAATAATGACTACATCAGCCATATCGTATGGAAGAGCGCTTCTGCAAAACTACCTAGTGCTGCAATCGTTTCTGGCAAACCGCCTGTTTTATTGCAAGAAACAATAAAGCAGCTCGATGAATATTTTGCAGGTAAAAGGCAAAGCTTTAATTTACCTATTAAGCAAAGTGGGACAGACTTCCAACAATGTGTTTGGCAGGCATTACAGGATATTCCTTATGGCGAAACGATTAGCTACAAGCAATTAGCCGCTTACATTAATAATGCCAAAGCCGTACGCGCAGTTGGCAGTGCCAATGGCAAAAATAGCTTAAGTATCGTTGTGCCCTGCCATCGCGTTATAGCAGCCGATGGAAGCATCGGCGGCTATGCGGGAGGTTTGTCGAGCAAACAGATATTGCTCTTGTTAGAAAAAAACCAACAAAGCCTTTTTGAGTGAATTATTCTGGTTCTGGTTCACTAATTGGCTTATCTTGCATTGTTGCTTCAAATGCGCGCAAACGTTTATACACTGATATTAAATCAACGATTGTCGGCCAAGACGTAACCAAGTATTGAAACGATGAACTCACCTGAGAAAACGCAGCAGCAATCTGCTGGAAAATACCCAAGGTAATTTTACCCGCGACAATAGTGGGAACCAAAATAAGTATTCCAAATAGACCGTCTGCTTGCAAATAAGAGTAACGGGCTACATTGAAATACATATAGTGAAAATACAATTTAAAATAGTTTTTACGTACATTAGAAAATAGCTCACCAAGTGCTATTGGTTCAGCACGCTCTTCACTATCTTCACCGTATACCAACTCCTTACGATAAGCCGCTTCTACACGTTGATTCTTAAACTCTAAACCTGGCAACTTTATTCCTACAAACGCCAACAAAAAAGTACCAAAAAGTGACCAGAATATTGCAGCAAAAACGAGTGGGTAAGGAATTTCGCCAACAATAGGTAACTCTGTTACGTGCACAGATAAAGCCAACAAGATAGGTAAAAAAGCAAATAGCGTCATAACTGCATCAATCATAGACACACCTAAACGTTCTACCGTTGTAGAAAATCGCATGGTATCTTCTTGAACACGTTGAGAAGCACCCTCTATATGGCGCAGTGATGCCCAGTTATCGACATAATAATTATTCATCGCGGTACGCCATCTAAAAACATAATGACTGACGAAAAATACATTACCCACAGCAATCACAATATACACCAGAACAATGTAAAACCAATCTAGAGTCACGCTATACATATCGCTTGCTAGAATACTATCTTCACCAGATAAGGCTTTTTGAATTAAATCGTAAAACGGACGACGCCAGTTATTAATAGCAACTGAAGTTTGTACAGAAAAATAGGTATTAAATAATATCAGCGATGAACCTAAGATAGACCACCATTGCCAACGATGCGGCGCAAGCTTAAACCAAAAAGCAGCGAATAAACCCACACTAAGGATATAGTACAAATAAAATAATAAGAAATCAGGCGTGACAAAATGTCCTAAACCGATAACGGGTTCTTTATTACTTAAATCAAAGCCAAGTAAGGTCCCCAAGTTTTCATTGAAGTTATACCAAATAGCAACACAAACAGCGCCCCAAATAAGCACCGACAAAAAAAACAGCCTTGGATTGGGGAAAAAAGATTTAAACATGATTCTCTTCCTATTTTATTTTTCTGTATCAACACCAATAAAGCCACCTGATTGATGTGACCATAATTGAGAGTAGATCCCTTTTTTATCAATAAGTTCTTGATGTGAGCCTTGTTCGATGATTTTACCTTCATCGAGAACAATTAAGCGGTCCATTTCAGCAATAGTTGATAAACGGTGCGCTATAGCTATCACGGTTTTATCTTCCATTAATGTATATAAGCTACGCTGAATAAACGACTCTACTTCAGAGTCCAAGGCCGACGTTGCCTCATCAAGTATCAAAATCGGTGCATTTTTCAACAATACCCGCGCTATAGCAATACGTTGCCGTTGCCCACCCGATAGCTTAACACCACGTTCACCTACATGGGCATCATAAGCATTACGGCCTTTAGCATCAGCTAAATCCATAATAAAGTCGTGTGCCTCAGCTTGTTTAGCGGCTAGTATCATTTCCTCATCTGTCGCTTGAGGTCGCCCGTATAAAATATTTTCACGTACGGAACGGTGCAATAATGAAGTATCTTGCGTCACCATGCCAATATTGGCACGTAAAGATTCTTGCTTAACGGTATGTATGGCCTGCCCATCTACTTGAATTGAGCCGGACTGTAAATCATGAAAACGTAATAATAAGTTAACCAAGCTCGATTTACCGGCGCCTGAGCGCCCAACTAAACCTATTTTTTCACCGGGTTGAATTGTTAAAGATAAACCATCAAAGACATCATGCTGTTTATTTTCTTCTTCATAAGAAAACGTAACATCGGTAAATTCAATTAAGCCCTGTGTAACATGTAAATCCTTCGCATCGGCTTGATCTTGTACGTCTCTATCAAGGGATAAGGTATTTGCACCATCACGCACTGTACCCAAGTTTTCGAACAACATTGAGGTTTCCCACATTATCCATTGCGACAAACCTTGCAAACGTAAAGACAAGCTAATCACAACGGCAATAGCACCTGTTGCGATAGCGCTTGTAGACCAAAGATAAACAGATAAGGCGCAAACGGTGAAAATATTAATCGCATTTAATATCCACAGCGATATATTTAATTGGCTAGCCAAATTCATCATTGGGTATACTGTTTGCAAAAAGCCATTCATAGCTTCTTTGGAATAATCTGCCTCTCGCTTAGAATGTGAAAATAATTTTACGGTATGTATATTCGTATAGGTATCCACTATACGCCCTGTCATTTCGGCTCGGGCATCTGCCTGCGTCTCAGCAATACGTTTAAAACGAGGAATAAAGTATGCCAACATACTTATATAAATAACTATCCATATCAACAATGGAAAGGATAAGCGCCAATCTGCTGTAGCGACTACACTAACCATACCCACAAAGTATACAACGACATACAGAAGTACATCCAAGAGCTTCATCACGGCTTCGCGCACAGCCAATGATGTTTGCATAACTTTCGTACCTATACGACCAGCAAACTCATCTTGAAAAAAACTGATGCTTTGACCCAGCAAAAACCGGTGGGCCTGCCAACGTATACGCATGGGGTAGTTTCCCATTAATACCTGATGGACAACCATAGAGTGCAAAACAACACATGTTGGCAAAGCAACCAGAATCACTACCCCCATAAAGAGTAAATTATATTTTTCTTCTTGCCAAAACGTTGCCCTTTCTTTTACCGCCAACCAGTCAACTAGCTGACCTAAAAAACCAAACAGTGAGACCTCAACAATGGCAATACTAGACGTTAATACAGCCATGATTAATAAATAGCCTTTTACATCTTTTGTATAGTGATAACAAAAAGCAAATAAACTATTAGGCGGCTGCCCAGGCTGTTCTGGAGGAAAAGGTTTAACTAAACTTTGGAAAAAAGCAAACATAATTTCTTAGCAACAAAAATGAAGCACTATTCTATCTGATTGTTAAGTGACCGGAGTGCTTTTTGTAAGTGTATGACCATTATGATAGATGCAATAACAACAAATATTGCTAGCACGATTAATAATTGTTGACTGCTCAAGCCTTTATAAGCAAAGACAGCCGTTAGTACTAAAAACAATAGCATACAAATATTTTGAAAAAAGTTCTTACCCGCCAAGACCAAGCCCAACTTATTTGGTTCGGCATGATATTGCACCAAGGCATTTAATGGCACTACAAACAAACCACCTGCTATACCTATACAAGCAAAATCTAGGGCCATTAATGAGGCGCTCTTTAAAAATGGTAGTACTGTTAAGCCAATGACTATACCGACAGCACCCAAAGCAATCAGTCGCGTATTAATAAACCCTTTTGAAAAACGACCTGCAAGTATTGCCCCTACTATAATACCAAGGCCTGTAGATGCCAGAATTAACTGCAAAACCAAGGTGTTACTGATATGCACTTGTTCTTTGGCAAAAGCAGGGAATGCCGCAAGTATTACCTGCCCGGCTGACCAAAATATACATAAACCCAGAATGGACCATAAAATAATACTATTACTCTGGATTTGTTTAATATTGCTATGCAGTAATTGACCTTTCATATATTGACTCACATTAAAGCGTAAGTGCTTATCTTGCGTTTCTGTTACGGGTAAACGTCGGACTAAATACCATTCAAACAAGCTAAATAAAATAAGCAGCAAGCCCATCCACCATAGATTTTGTAAAATAGTCGACTTGCTTAACATCCCTTCAATATAAGACAGTTCAAAAAACAATGAAAAGGTGAATGTGCCTAATAACACAGCCACCATAGCCGTAGCCTGAGCAGCACCATTGGCTTCGGTTAAGTTATTATCTCCGTATAATACTTTGATATAACCCAACTTAGCCGGCCCATAAAAAGCAGACTGCATAGCCAAAACAAAGGTAAGTGCAAAGGCCACCCAAAACCAGCCTAATATATAACTAACGGTTA
>JAHDBX010000174.1 GCA_020630145.1 Gammaproteobacteria bacterium
TTTAGCTGGCTATAGAGAAAGCTTCAAATATTCTCAGCAGCAATTTATTGAGTGCTGTTTAAACCCAGATAACAAACCATTATCTACCTTACATGACACATTAGCCGCATACGATATTTTAAATGCGGTTAATACTGCAATAGAAAAACGCGTATGGGTTGATATTGAATACTCAGAGAAGTAAGTAAAACTTAATACCATGGCTTTAATTAAAACATACTAACTAAAGCCATTGTATTTATTTTTTAACAAACAAAAACTTCGCGACAAACATCCCAGCAAGCATTGCAGCTGCAAATAAAAAAGTATTAACATGTAAATACGCTAATGATGCTATAACAGGGCCTGGACAATAACCATATAAACCCCAACCGATGCCAAATAGTATCGCTCCAGCAATTAACTGCTTATCAACCAGAGAAGAAACGGGCAAAACAAATAATGGCGCATAAAAAGGTTTATCTCTTTTTAGAATAAACCTAAATGATATAAGTGTAACAAAAACCGCACTTCCCATTACTAATAGTAAGTCTATATCCCATTGGCCAAATATATCTAAAAAACCAATCACCTTATCTGGATTTGTCATACCCGATGCAGCAAGGCCTACACCAAAGATTAAACCCGACAACAACGCACTGATATTAAATAGCTTCATACACTTATACCTGCTAAACGTATTACCGCAACAGTAACAATAGCCGCAAACATAAATAAGCATGTTGCCAATAAAGAACGCAAAGATAAGCGCCCTATTCCACAAACACCGTGACCACTCGTACAACCACTTCCTAATTTCACACCAATACCTACCAACAAACCAGCAACAATGGCTAACCCGGCATTATCGCTTGGAACCGGCATTGGCCTACCCGTAACAATATGAAAAACGAGAGAACCAAGCACGAGACCCATTAAGAACAAAAGTCGCCACAAACGACCAGGCTCGAACCCAAACTCCCCCCCAGCGCCATCTTCAAGTTCAGACCTCGCCTCTAAGCCACGTGGTGCAAATGCACCCCAAATAATACCGCTAATACCTGCAATTCTACCTAACAGCAAAAGCGAAAGAGTCGCCGACAAACCAATCAGTAAGCCACCTAAAATTGGATATAAAAAAGGGGAGAAATCAGCCGCCATAAAACAAACCTAATATTATTGAGATCAATATCAATAGCCTAACAATACTAATATAAAACGTCTATATATGAATCCGCAATACCGCTTTTAATTACACCCTTTGCATACAATAATGTAATATCCAACATACCAATACACATACAAAATTTTTTTTAAATAAGAACACGACATGCCTCAAAAGCCACAATCACCCGCAACAAAAATACATAGCTACATTAAAGGCATACCAACTGAGCGTATTGCTGTTTCTTTGCTCTTTTTGCTAAACGGTTACACCTTAGGTAACTGGGCACCTAAAATCCCTTTCTTTTTGGTACGCATGAATATAAGCGAATCAATAATGGGCATACTTATTCTTATTCTTGGCTTCGGTGGCCTACTTGTTTTACCTGTTACCGGCTATGCCATTGCTAAAATAGGCTCACAAAAACCGACACGTTTATTTGCCTGAGCTTGCTGCTTTTGTTTACTCAGTATTACATTAGCCCCTAACCTAATTATGGCGGCCATAACCTTATTTTTACTAGGCATATTTATGATTGGTATGGATATCGCCATGAACAGTAATGTTGTTGCTATAGAAAAAGCAAAAAATATAAAATTCATGTCCTCTTGCCATGGCTGGTGGAGTGTCGGCGGTATTATCGGTGGCTTTTCAGGTGGCGCACTGATAGAACACCTAGGTTTAGTTGGTCATGCTCTATTTGTTACAGCTGTGAGCCTACTTATTCTGCTCTATGCTTGGCCACGTTTGCAAGCCGACAGACCAAGCAAAACCGATGGCTCCCCTGCCTTTCGCTTGCCTCGCTCACCCACCATTTACTTACTGGGTATAATGAGCTTTCTAGGTGTATTGCCAGAAGGCGCTATCATTGACTGGAGCGCACTCTACTTAATACAAGAACTCAACTCCCCTGCTTTAGCAGCAGGTTATGCATTTTCTGCCTTCTCTTGCGCAATGGCAGCTATTCGCTTAAGTGGCGACGCCTTACGCAAACGTTTTGGTAGCGTCACCATCGTGCGTGCCTCATGCTTTATAGGTGCAATAGGCTTAATTATTGCGGGACAAGCTAACGAACGTATCATTGCTTTGCTAGGTTTTGCAATTGCAGGTATTGGCATTGCAAATTTAGTGCCTATTGCCATGTCAGCGGCCAGTAGGCAACCAAATGTGCCTGCGGGCATTGGCATTTCCACAGTTGGCTTTATGTCCATGATAGGTATCATGTCAGCTCCAGCTGCATTAGGCTTTGCTGCAGAACATGTTTCATTTGGAATAATTTTTACCAGCTTATCTGTTTTCTTTATCGTGATATTATTGCTTGCGCCTTTAACGCAAGCCGCAGACTCAACCGAATAATATGTCATGTTTTATTGCCAATCACGAGATATGAACATCCTTGTTCACTGACTACTTGCACATCATCGTCACATTCACACTTCGTTATTTATTATTAAAAAGCTAAATGCAACAAATACAATAAAGGCTATAGACTAATACCTACACAACTGAGGAGGAAATTGATAGGCATTAGGCTTTAGCAGAATACTAATCAAAGCACACTTTGTAATTATTCTTAAGTGCTTAGGCAAGTACACAATAAATATACTACAAGAAGAAAATGACAGTAGTATGAAACTACAACGCTGACTTCACACAAGTAGAGATATAGTCGCTAATTATTGACTTGTACTAGCCTTCTGACGAAAGAGCAAAACAAAAGCAAAACCCATAACAGCACCAGCTATATGAGCGGAGTGTGCAACATTAGCACCAAAGATAGAAAAGCCCGTCAAACCTGATAAAAGGTCAAAGCACAATAAGGCTGGCACAAAAAATTTCGCGGCAATAGGTACAGGAAAAAATAGTAACATAACTTTATAATTAGGAAACAAACAGGCAAATGCGACTAGCACAGCATAAATAGCCGCCGATGCGCCTACCATTGGAGTAAAAAATATAATAGCTGCTTGCTCAATATCAGGAAACTGTTGATACAACACAGTATATAAACGATTATCGCTGAAAGCTTGAATAACTTGCGCAGAAGAAACATGAGCTTCTAACAAAGGCGCAATAGTCCATTGAAACTGTATATAGTTAAAGGCAAGATAAATTACCCCTGCACCAATACCACAGACAAGGTAAAAAATAATAAAACGCTGCGCGCCCCACACACGCTCAATCACCGAACCAAACATCCACAAACCCAGCATATTCAATAATAAGTGAGTAATACTCGCGTGCAAAAAAAGGTAACTAAGCAACTGTATGGGTTTAAATAAATCGGACTGAATGTAAAAAAGTTCAAAGCCCGAACTGCGCCCAGACACAAATAACTGATCAGCCGCAAAAGCTAATACACATAAAACAATCAGTACATTCGTTACTGTTAAAAATTGAGATCTGAGCATTAGCCACTAAGCCTTATGTTTTGAAATGACTATAACTTATCTTGTGTTTTAAGGTCAAAGTCACTCGCATCATGACGCTCTTTCAACTGCTCATGCAGCTCGCCCCATGTTCTATTCACGATACGTCCACGCTTAACAGCCGGGCGTTCATCAATGGCTTTAGCCCAACGACACACATGCTTATATGAAGTAACATCTAAAAACTCACCAGCATCATACAAGCGGTTTAACACCAAACCACCATACCAAGGCCAAATAGCAATATCTGCAATTGAATACTCATCACCAGCCATAAAAGTATTATTTGCTAAATGTTTATCTAACACATCTAACTGACGTTTAGACTCCATAGCAAAACGGTCAATGGCATACTCAATTTTCATTGGCGCATAATTGTAGAAATGGCCAAAACCACCACCTAAATACGGCGCACTACCCATTTGCCAAAATAACCACGACATACACTCCGTACGCAAAGCCGCGTCTTTGGGAATAAAGGCATCAAACTTCTCTGCCAAATAGAATAAAATAGAACCCGACTCAAATACACGCGTAGGCTCGGCAGTGCTGTGATCCAACAAAGCAGGAATTTTAGAGTTTGGATTTATCTCTACAAAACCGCTGCCAAACTGATCGCCTTCACCAATATCAATCAAATACGCATCATACTCCGCACCCGACAAGCCTAGTGCTAAAAGCTCCTCAAGCAGAATAGTAACCTTTTGACCATTCGGTGTAGCCAGCGAATATAATTGCAGAGGATGCTGGCCAACTGGCAACACTTTATCATGCGTCGCACCTGCAATAGGTCGATTAGTACTGGCCCACGTACCACCATTGTCTGCTTGCCATTGCCACACCTTAGGTGGCACATAAGTAGAGTCACTCATTAAAACCTCTTTGGCGAATTAACACCCTCTGTTTAAGAATAGATTACTGATATAGATATCATATTGAACAAGACAAGTTTACCGCATAAAAGTTTACACTATATGCGCTATTGCACATTCAACTCAAGCTGATGTTATTAATAAGGCTGGATATGACTTAATCAAGTCGTTGTTACATACTTAATAACCGTGCAATAACTACAGGCTTTGATTAAATATATTTTTAATACTTAGAATAGGTACGTCTTTGTCTTTATAGGAAAAGCATGCCGCAACCCATGGCTGCCACTTAATTAAATGTTCAGGTAGTTCACAGGCCTGCTCATTACTCACTTGTACTTTCTCAGGGTCGGCTGTTATATGTATGCCGCCATACAGCAAAGGCTGACCAATTTGGTTTTGGTAAGCAAAA
>JAHDBX010000175.1 GCA_020630145.1 Gammaproteobacteria bacterium
AAAGTGGCCAAATTCTTTACCCTTATAGATAAACGAAACCAGTGTGCCATGTTTACCGTTAAACGTTTTCTGACTGGTGCCCGCAATACTTAGTATGCGAGCTGATAACTGTTCTTTCATGCTACTCATGTTTATAAACCTCTATTGTTTGCCGTAGCATTAGCTAAGCGCTAAAAGCGCACTCTGTAAAGGCTTACGCAGTTTATTAGGCTGAGCTTTAAGCAAAGACACCGATTCACATTTTTGAAAATGACAGAACGCTGTAATGGCCTCTACAAATGCTGCAATAACAGCGGCATCATCAAAATGATGCTGTTCAATATGTAATAGTTTAATTTCTAAGTGTTTTGTTTTTCGGTGGGCTTTGCAATCCATACGACCTATAAATTCATCACGATAAAGTAGCGGCAAAGAAAAGTAGCCGTACTGACGTTTAGCCGCCGGTACATAACATTCTATTTGATAGTCAAATGCAAACAGTGCTTTAAGTCGGTCACGTTGAATAAGGCTATTGTCAAAAGGTGATAAAATTAATAGTCTGTTACTCAGGCGGGGTAGGGGTTTTTCCAGTGCGCCTGTTTCCACTATAAATATATCACCATTGCTGAGTTGTACTTGTTCTACAGTGCCTTGTGCTAAACGCTCATCAACTAAAGCTTTCACCGCCTTACGTAGAGCGGCATTGCGGCGTAGGTACGTCAGCCCCTTAAGTGATACCAAACCGTGGCAGCGTAATTGTTGCTCAAGAATATGTTGCGCAAATGCTTCCATGCTCGGCATATGGGTATTGATTGTAGACGGCAGTACTCGTTCAGTAAGGTCATATTTTTTTTGAAAACCTTCGCGGTCGCTAACCATTAGGTCACCTTGCATATAAAGCTGCTCAAGTGCCTTCTTAGCGGGTTTCCAATCCCACCAACCTTGTGCCTTATTGCGATTCGTTTCTAAGTCACGCGAACGCAGTGCTCCATCAGAGCGTATACGTGCCAATAACTCCGTCATCAATTTTTTATCAGGGTTCTTATACCAATGTACTTGACCACTTTTAATCGCGTGCTTATAAACTAAGGAAAAACGAAAATCAGCAATAGGTAAAAAAGCCGCTGCATGCGACCAATATTCAAAAATATCTCTATCAAGCAGCATTCTATTTATCATAGTTGGCTTATAGGCCGGTACTCTAGAATAAAGAGTATGGTGGTGTGCACGCTCAACCACCGATATGGTATCGATCTGTACATAGCCTATGTGTTTAATCGCCTTACGCGCGCCTACAACACCACGTCCATAAGGCTGGGTGTGCAGTAAACCTTGTGCAGCTAGCGCAATACGACGTAAACGTGTCAGCTCTTGCGGGTGTTTGATTGTAATCATACTCTACTTGCCTGAGGTCTTGATTTTAAGCTTATCAAACCCAGTGTAGCAAGTCTCAGCCAGTGAGTACTCTAAAAAGCTTTTCAATGGGCCCCATATTGAAGCGTTTAAGCCAGAGTGCTGAGAAAATTATCGCCGTTAGGCAAAATAGCAATGCAGACAGAACTGCAACTTCAATCGATTGCGTATGCAGTAAGTTGAACTGGCTCATTAAGCCCATACCTATAATGACATGAGCAATATAAAGCGTTAAAGGCAGTTTACCTACGCACACTAGCCAATGAATAAGCCTTGTTTCTTTATATTGTTGAGTAAGCTCTATGCTTAAACAAGTCATACTTATAGCGAGGCTGGCCGCGGCGATAATATATTGCGGCATAGGCGGCATCATTGAGGTGCTAAGCAAAGATAAGGTATCTGCAGAAGCGCTGATATTTTGAGATAAAATATATATGCCTGCTTCAGTTAGCAGCCAGGTAAGCGTTGATAGGGTAAATATAGCTAGGCGTGTTTTACGCCGTGCCAAGTCTTGTCGCCCTAACCACATGCCGATGAATATAAAACTTATCCAGGGAATAACAGGGTGAAAACCATTGAAGAATATATGCCTGAACATGCCTTCTAGTGTCCAGAAGTCTAAATAGTTAAGCGTCGTAAAGTCCCAACCGGATTCATAATTTAATACGAACAATAGCAGTATAAAAGTTAGGCAGCTGAATAACATAGCTAAGCATAGCTTGTTATTGCTAGCGTTAATAAAAAGAGCCGCAATAGCAAAATAAAGGCCATAAAAATGCAATATATCTGCTGGCCAAATAGTTGAGAAGAGCAGGCCAATAATAAAAAGCAAGCCACCGCGTTTAAGTAATGTCACACGCTTTTGCAACAATATAATATTGTTATTTTGAAGCCTGGCCTGTTGAGTCAATAAAGAAATACCTACGCCAGCTAACACAACAAAAAGCGCAGATGCCCGTCCTTCTAATAAAGATACTAGATAATTTAGAGATGGGTTGCCGAATGCTGATCCTAGAACTATTTTGTAATTAACCAGTACCATGCCAAATATAGCCAGCGCCCGTGCAAAATCGTAGCCAATGATACGCCTTGTCATATTTGCTTATCGTATTGGTGTATCAGAGCGGTGTTTTTGTCTATTGTCTTACTATTGCATAGCATTGAATATACCTATTTGTATAAATGATAATAGCAATAACAATCCAAGCTTTTGTTTGTCTTTTGTTATAGTTGTGTAATGGCATGCAATAACAGCAGAAACTAAAACCGATGCTTACTCGGTGTCACATAAGTTTATATATTTTGCAACATTGTCGATGGTGATGAAAACCAGGAAGGAATGGATGCTAGGCCCGGTATTAACCAATGAACAGCTATTAAATAAACAACATATATTGTGCCAGCAAGTGTTGCAAAAGCTAATGCTATTTTTAAGGCTTTAAAGAAACCCGAAAGCGCCTTTTTAACAATGCCCACAAGCCCAGTGGCTGGCGTTGGTTTAAGCTCGCTGAGTATGCTATTGCCAGGAAAATAAGCAAAATACGATTTTGTTGGATGCGAAAGCGACGATACAACTATATAAACAACCGCAACTAAAAAAGCCGGTATAGGAATTAGCAATGCCGCAATTGCCAATAAAAGACCATGCACAAAAGGGAATACCATATTAGCAAGATGTATGGCGGTTCCAATATGATCCATTATTGACATTTTTGAAGCCTTGCGTGGTTTTTTCTGTACCTTTTTACTTCGCTGGTTGCCCGTGAATGCAGTTAAGAATTGATCAATAACACCTAAAATACTTTCCGACTCTTTAGTTTCTATCGCCTTCTTGCCAAAATGAAAATTAGCCTTGTAATCAATATAAACCAAGTGGCCGACATGTTGGTACGCCATCCATTCGAAAGGCACTTTAGATACAATATCAAAGCCATGCACCACCCGTGTAGTAATATCTTTAAGCGCATGTGTGCTGTTTACTGAAACCGTACTATCGTATAGCTGTGCAGTAGAGCCAAAGCTAGAGCGGGGCGCACCGAAAGTAATCACTTCACGAATAGTATAGCTATCCGCAATATCCAAAGCCGCTACATGCGCCATCGCACCACCTAAGGAATGCCCGTAAAGACTGATATCATCAAATTCACGGCTGTTAGCGGCCAACCAGTCAGCCATAGCCTTGCGTTTTAAACCATACCACGATACACCAAAACCAGCGTGCACACGGGGTTTATACCAAGGCAGTAAACCCACAATATCAACAATAATATCGGCAATACTTTCAGTGCCACAAAATGATAAATAAGCACGTCGATTACGAATACAGCAAAAACCTTCCGCCCCAAACCATCGAGCTACACGCTGATAATGTGTAAAGCCTGATGATGCCAAATAAGACTCAGTAGCCTGTGCATCAATATAGGCGGCGTAACTTAACTGTAAAGCTTGATCTAGTGCCGAAATTTTTTCTTCGCGAGATGTTTCTTCATCAAGCGCTTTTTGCTTGGCTAGTTCGGTTTTATCGTTTGTTATGGCTGAGTGACTTTTCTGAGTAGTTTTTATATCCATAACGGTATTTTAAATAGGTAAGTCTATAAAGGGTATGCTTTAGGGGTAGTTGGATTACATTTTATTATCAGTAAGTTTATATTATATTTTTAAAGTTAATCGAGCCTGACCCTAATTGTTTCGCAAAGGTCGAATAAGAGGCTCCAAACCTTCGGTTTTAAGGTTTAGTGCCAAGTTCATCATTTTGCCTAGCTCGCCTTCTGGAAAGCCGCCTTTATTGGCAAACCAAATCAGATACTCTTCAGGTAAGTCTATTAGTGGCCTGCCCTGATACTTGCCAAAAGGCATAGTATAATTAGCAAGTTTAACAAGGTGTTCTTTTTCTAACATGTTTTATCCAATAAAAAAACCGTGTATAAACATAAGACTGTATCGCATGAGTTAAATATCTACTTCGTTACTTATGATGACAATATTAACTAGTTACATCATATATACCGCATACTAACCTATACGGTGTTAATAGGGCCAGACTCCACTGAATTTTATTTATATGATTTTTGTAAATCAATCGAGTCTGACTCTGTTGATTTACTTTAGTCGTATGCCTTATTTATTGTTAAATAAAGAGAGTGGTTTACTTCTTTTTCTTCTTCGGAATATATAAATCTGTAATTGTTCCTCAGCCACCTCAGCCGCAAAATTGATGGTTTCTGAAGGCGCTGGGTGAGTGAATCAATAGGGTCAGACTCAATTGAAGTTTATTTATATATAATTTTTGTAAATCAATCGAGTCTGACCCTATTGATTTTATTTGAATGGTATGAAATTTAAAGGGCTCTGACTCCTTTAGTTACTAGACAAGCTAGTGCAGAGAGAAAAAGCAGAAAAACTGGCGGCTCAGGCACAGCGACAATAGACAACAGGTGGCCAGAAACT
>JAHDBX010000176.1:0-3056 GCA_020630145.1 Gammaproteobacteria bacterium
AAAGCAAAATCTTTAGGGATCTTAGTTTTTTGTGATGTTACTAATGTTGAGTATGCTAAAAAAGTTGAAGCTTTAGGCGCTGATGCTGTCATTGCTGTTAATAAAGAAGCAGGAGGACATGCGGGTAATTACACTTATAAACGTCTGGTGCCTGATTTAAAAACACAATGTAGTATCCCCGTGATTTCTGCGGGAGGAATAGGTAATGCCAATGAGTTGCAGGCTATTTTGGCGTTGGGTGCAGATGGGGTTTCAGTAGGGAGCGTATTTATTGCTTCTGAAGAAGCTGAAGTGTCAGATGCTTATAAACAAGCTTGTGTCGACTATGGTGCTAAAGATATAGTCATGACAACAAAACTTTCTGGTACGCCATGCACAGTTATTAATACGCCGTATGTGCAAAAGATTGGTACTAAACAGAATATAGTTGAAAGATTTTTAAATAAGAATAAACGTTTAAAAAAATGGTTTAAAGCATTAACCTATATACGTGGTACTAAATTAATAGAAAAGGCAGCTTTCAGTACGACCTATAAGTCAGTATGGTGTGCAGGTCCATCAATAGAGCATGTTAAAGCAATTAAGCCTCTAGTTGCTATTGTTGAGTCTTTGAAAAAGTAGAGGGCTTACTTTATATATTAAACCCTGTTTGAATAGCTAATGTTGTTAGTATTGCTATAAGCTGACATGCCGGTTTTACTATATACCTGAGGGCTATCATTAGTATTGAGTATATCTACAATACTGTGTACTTCATTAATATACTGGTCAACAAGTTTTTTGTTTTCACTATTTTGTTTGTTGCACTTCTCAAGTACTTGCATTTGTTCTGCCCACCGGGTTTTTATATGATTATCATTTGGCATGCTTTTAATATAATCTTGTAGCGTGGTTTCTGACTGGTCATCATGAAAAACAGCTTTTAAAGCTGAATCAACACGCTGTATCTTTTTAATGATAAACGTTTTTTCTTCAGAGCTTTGATTGAGTTCATCATAATTTCTGTTTTGTAATGCATTATTTTCAAATTTTAGTAAGCTACTAAATTTTTTTAACTCAAAAGATAACGTGTCTATGTAAGTATTCACTTCTTCATGGATACTATTCATATCCATGTTAGTACTTTTTTCAGCTTTCATTGTAACGTTCCTTGTTTATGTTGTTAACTTTTATTCAAATTCTATCATTTTGTCTGCTATAGCTTTACTGTCTATTGTGTATGTACCATCTGCTATTTCTTGTTTAATGGCGTCTAGTTTACTATTGTCATTTATTGGCATATTACTAATGTCTAGTTTTTCTACGCTAGCTAATTTCTTGGCTGCGTCAGTAATGGATATGGTATCAGCCAAGTTTGCTGATGATGTATCAGGTTGCTTGTTAACTTGCTCATTGTTACTTGGCGATTTTTGAGTATCGTTAACAATCGTTTTGATAAAGTTACTGCTATCAATTGTGTTGCTCATTATTTTCTCCGTCTCTATAACTTATCGTTAAATTTGTTGTTTGCTTTAGGCCTAAATGTCAATAATATGTATTTTATGTTTTTTAATAAATGACTAGAGCTTTGCCTTTGTCTTGTACTATAGCTTCTACAATAATAGAAGATGAATTATTCCTTACCTTAATTAAGTCACCTTTCTGGCCATTGCTCAGTGCTGTACCTTTCACTTTTACGCTTATCGCTTTGTTTCCAGTTTCTAAAATAATAGCTTGGCCTCGTTTTATAGCATGTCTAATTTCAAATAAATGACTATTTAATACTTCACCTTGTCGAATATTTCTGCGTGTTTTCTTTTCATCATAGGGTGTTATGTTTTCGATATAACCTCTATGTAATTTTCCTATGTCTAATAACTTTTTTTTCGTATTTAAACGATTTATTGTTTCACCTTTTCTAATCGCTGCCGTTGCTACATAAACTTGTTTAAATATTTCTAATGTTACTGGTACAAATAGTTTCCACTGTGTCTTGGCATGGCACTGTACTTTAATTAAATTTCTCCCTGTTTTAACAGGGTGATGCCATTTAATACTGAGTTTTTGGCCACATTTTCCTAACTTTAAACGTGAGTCTATACTTTGTATATTAATTTTAGGCTTGTCTTGTTTATATTCACTTATTATAAAATGACGAACCTGCTGCTCTATGCTTGCTAACGATTGGTTGGCAGCAATACTTTGACTATGCGAAAACAATGCGAAGCATAGTATTAGCCAGCTATTACACCTTTTAAAATAAACGTCATGTTTTTGTGTTTTCTCCATATCATTATTATGAATGCAATATCTATGCCTGCTAGTTGCCGTAGTTATTGCCGTTTTTAAAAGGTTTTGCCGCTAAAGCGGCAAGCACTTTCCCTGTCATTTTTCAGTATTCACTAAAAACACGACTACAGTGTGTTCTATCGGCTGGCATGGCAGTTGCTTTAGTAATTATGTGGAAAAAAATGGATTTTTTTTATGGATGGAATTTTTAACAAATTATTAGGGGTTCACCCGCAGGCATTGCACTTGCAAGCAGCAAGAGCTGAAATGCTGTCATCTAATCTTACTAATGCGGATACGCCTAATTATAAGGCGCAAGATATTGACTTTACATCAGTATTAAAAAGCCAGCTAAGTGACCATAAAAATACAGATGGAATAACATTAAGAACAAGTAATAGTATGCATATTGATATGAGTACTTTGCCGCATAGTAAAATGTATCGCACTCCCACACAAGCATCTCTTGATGGAAACACCGTTGAAACACATATAGAGAAAGCAAACTTTATGGAAAATGCTTTGCGTTATCAGGTGAGTACGCAATTGATCAGTGGAAAATTTAACGGCTTTATAAAAGCCTTAAAAGGGGAGTAGTTATGTCTTTTTATAATATTATGCAAATTGCAGGATCTGGTTTAAATGCACAGAATGAAAGGCTTAACGTTATTGCTAGTAATTTAGCGAATGCTGATTCTGTTGCTGCTTCAGCTGATCAAGCTTATAAATCAAGGCAGCCTGTATTCTCAACTTTATATAACGATGCCTTTGATCAAAGTGGCAACCCT
>JAHDBX010000176.1:3066-4816 GCA_020630145.1 Gammaproteobacteria bacterium
GAGGAAGTGATGATGAAACATGAAGGTGTTTCTATGGTTGCTGTGGTTGAAAGTAATGCTAATCATGATAAACGTTTTGCGCCAGACAATCCTTTGGCAGATGATCAAGGTTATGTTTATCAGTCGAATGTAGATGCCATTGCTGAAATGACAAATATGATGGTAGCAACAAGGAGTTACCAGAACACGGTAGAGGTTATGAAGACATCAAAAGATTTATTAATGGCAACGCTACGCATAGGACAATAAGGATATAAATATGAACACAGTAGATTCTAATGTATTACGCGATATTGGCTTACTGCAAGATAATAATATCAAGGGAAATGAAGATCAAAACCAGCTCAACCAGAGTTCATTTTTAACGCTGATGACTACACAGCTGATGAATCAAAACCCAACCGAACCAATGGATAATGGCGATTTTCTAGGACAAATGGCTCAGTTTAGTACTGTATCAGGCATACAGGATTTAAACGGTAGCATTAAATCTTTGCTAGATAATTCAGTTCAGTCACAAATATTGCAAGCAAGCTCAATAGTTGGCAAAGAGGTATTAGTTAAGTCTGAACCTTTTGTTAATGATAATGCAGACACAATAGAAGGTATGGTGGGCTTGGATACATCGGCTGAACGTTTAGAGGTTCAAGTATTCAATGCATCTAATGCTGTTATACGCACTATCCCTATTACTAACTCATCAACGGGGCAACACAGTTTCGCTTGGGATGGTCTAGATGATAGTGGTAATGCCGCTCCAGCAGGTACATATCGTTTTGCAGCTGAGGTTACACGTAATGATGATGTCAGTACAACGCCGGTATTTGTATTCGACAAAGTGGATAGTGTGCAATTTAATAGCGACTATAAAATTAGCTTAAGTTTAGCGCACCAAGGAAATATAGATTTTGATCAAATAAGTCAAATTAAATAAATATAATAAAAAGGAGAAAGATATGTCTTTTGATATAGCAGTCACAGGGATAAGTGCAGCATCAACTAATTTAGAAGTTATTTCTAATAATATAGCCAATGGGCAGACGACAGGTTTTAAGCGTGGGCGCGTTGGTTTTGAAGATTTATATGCATCTAGTTTTTTAGGCACCTTTGAAAATACGGTGGGTAAAGGTGTGCAAGTTGGATCTATTAAACAAGAGTTTGCTCAAGGTGATATTTCTTTTACAGAAAATCAGCTTGACCTTGCCGTGTCAGGCAGTGGTTTTTTTAGATATAGTGATAATGGTGGCATTAACTTTTCGCGAGACGGGTCACTGCGAATTGATAATTTAGGCAATATCACTAATTCAGCGGGGCATAATTTAACCGGCTACCAAGCTGATGCTTCTGGCGCTATTACTGCACAATTGGGTAATTTAGCCGTATCCACTACAAATATTTCACCCCTAGCAACAACATCTGTTGATTACGGTTTGAATTTTAATGCTGAAGCTACAGCACCAGCGGTTGCTTTTCCTAATGTTGTCTCGGGTGACCCTGACCCAGCTAGTTACAACTATGCAACGAGTGTAACCGTATTTGATTCGTTGGGCGCCTCGCATGTCGTTGATACTTATTATGTCAATACCGGTACTAATCAGTGGCAAACCCATACCTATGCCAATAGCGCTTCAGTTGGTGGGCCTGATGATATTGTATTTAATAGTAATGGCACATTAGCATCGATTAATGGTGCGGCTGGTGTTTCAACCATCAATGTGCCTTCATTTGCAACGGGCACTGGCTCAGCTAA
>JAHDBX010000177.1 GCA_020630145.1 Gammaproteobacteria bacterium
GGATTGTGGTTAAATTTGCGATGCGCTACGGTAATCCATCTATTGCATCTGCTTTGGATGCAATGCAAGCTGAAGGTGTGCGTCAATTGCTAGTGTTGCCACTGTATCCACAATATTCAGCCGCAACCAGTGCGTCTACGCTCGATGCCATTAATAAGGACTTTAGTCAACGGCGCTGGTTGCCCGATTTACGCTTTATTAGCCACTACCCTGACTATTCACCTTATATTCATGCATTGGCTGATAAGGTTAAAGCGCATTGGCAGGAGCATGGTCGCGCAGATAAATTATTATTTTCATACCATGGTGTACCTTTGCGCTACTTACATAATGGCGACCCATATCATTGTGAATGTTATAAAACCTCACGCTTATTAGCTGAGGCATTAGGTTTGAAAAAAGACGAGTATATGACTACTTTTCAATCACGTTTTGGCCGTGAAGAATGGTTAAAGCCTTACACCGACCACACTTTACAAGCGCTGCCAGAACAGGGTGTGAAGTCAGTACAAATTTTTTGTCCGGGCTTTGCAGCGGATTGTTTGGAAACGATAGAAGAAATTGGTATAGAAAACCGTGATTATTTTTTGCAAGCAGGCGGTGAAGACTATCAATATATCAGTGCACTTAATGCAGAGGCCAGGCATATTGATGTGCTGAGCCAGTTAGTGCAAGAAAATTTACAGGGTTGGTTGAATGAACCCACTACATCACCTCAACAAACTCAACAATTAGCGAAAGCAGTAGGCGCAAATACATAATATGCAAAAAAAAATAGGTCTAATTATTGTTGGCGATGAGATATTAAGTGGTCGTCGCCAGGATAAGCATTTAAGCCATGTTGTGGGTATGTTAAATAAACGTGACTTGGCATTAGATTGGTGTCGTATTATTGGCGATGATATGGAGCAGCAGGTGGCTATGTATAAAGACACCATGGCTGGTGAGCATATTGTATTTAGCACAGGTGGAATCGGCGCTACGCCTGATGACCTTAGTCGTGAGGCGGCTGCTAGAGCATCTGGTTTTGAGCTTGAGTTTCATCCCGAAGGGATAAAAATTGTTGAGGAGCGTTTCGGTGATGCAATCAATGATAATCGTCGTCGTTTGGTTGAGTTTCCTCGTGCAAGCCGCTTAATTCCGAACCCGGTTAACCGTATTCCTGGTTTTAGTATTTATGATCATCATTTTGTACCGGGCTTTCCTGAGATGGCTTGGCCAATGATGGAGTGGGTGCTGGACAATCATTACGCTAATTTGCAAACGAATAAAAAAACGGAGTTAGCAATTACGGTATTCACGAATGAAGGTTTGTTAATACCCCTAATGAAAACAATTAATGAAAACTATAAAGACGTAAGTGTTTTTAGTTTGCCGACTATGGCAAAAGATCGCAACAAACCGCAGTTGCAAATGGGTGTTAAAGGCATAGGGCCGCAAGTTACTGAATCTATGCAGTACATGCAGGATGCATTAAAAGATATGGAAATAGAGTGGGAAGAAATGTAGGCAAAATGAATTATATTACGTAATATTATTGACGAATTACATGCGACTTTTGTAGTGAGTATGTAAAATTTTTTTACATACTTATATAAGGCGAAAATAACCGTAATTATCCATGTGAAAATTAGTACAATTAATTGATTGACTTTTCTAGAATCCTGCTATAATCGAGATGGCTTGGAAGTTTGCCTTAATAATTAGTACGTATCATTTCGACATTTCTTTACTTAAGACCTTCGTTTTGTTCTCGTCAGTTATAGCTCCACTTCACGCTGTTACTGCCTTAATAGGCGATGGTTAATTTTTATATAATAGGTTTATTTATGTCTACAACTACTGGTACTGTAAAATGGTTTAATGAAACAAAAGGTTTTGGCTTTATTGAACAAGAATCTGGCCCTGACGTTTTTGCTCACTTTAGTGCGATTGCTGGCGCAGGCTTCAAAACACTAAAAGAAGGCCAAAAAGTACAATTCACTGTTACTCAAGGTCAAAAAGGTCCTCAAGCTGAAAACATCGAACCTATGTAGTTCCCGTTTTTAAGCGTTTGCATATCATTGCAAATGAGTAATTTACCTTATCTTTAGGGTATAAGGTTCTAAAAGCCGTTTTATTAATTGTTAATTATTAATAAACGGCTTTTTTAGTTTCTAAAACTTGTTAATATGTGTGCCAATAAATAACGGCCTTGGGGGTGTATTATGGATTTAATGAAATTAGCAACACAACTGTTTATGAGTCAGTTAGGTTCTTCTGGTTCTAGCTTAAGTTCATCTTTGGTGAGCAGTGCTTTAGGTAACCTAATTGGTGATAAAGACGGCAAGATTGAATTAACAGACTTGCTTAGTTTGGTGCAAGGTGGCGGTTTAGCGTCATTAGCGTCATCATGGTTAGGTGATGGAAAAAATGAAAGCATGTCTCCGTCTAGTGTCTTAGATATTTTTGGTAAAGACAAAGTCGGTGATTTTGCATCACAGCTTAATTTAGACACTGATACAGCAGCGGGTGGCTTAAGTGGTATGATTCCTGACTTGCTGGATCAAAACAGTAAAGGCGGAAGCTTACTAGGTAACCCTATGGTGCAATCAGCAGCGAAGGGTATTCTTGGTAAATTATTCGGCAGATAAAATATCGGTTCTATTTTTAAACGGTGCTTAATGTATGTTAAGCACCGTTTTTTTATGCTTTAATAAAAGTATGAAAACGCAAACTATTTTCTTTAATATACTAAGCTCATTCTTTTTGCTCTGGCTATGTTTTGCTACGATGTGGTTATGTTTGAGTAGTCAAAATTTTCACTATTCTTTTTGGTATAAAAAATTATCTATAGAAGAAAATATCCAACGTTTTGCGCCGTTAAATGAAAAAGGTAAACAAAGCTTTGCTTTAACGGTTCCTGCTCAGCATGCTGGAATTTTTTCTGATGTTGTACACAGTATAAATAATGCTGGGAAAGGCTTAAGTGATATTACTTATCGGCCGGCTAATGCTGCAAACTCTTACATAATGTTTACGCCTGCGGAAGTAACGCATTTACAGGATGTAGCTGACTTACTCACTTTAATGAAGTGGGTGAGTTTATGTGTCCTCGTTGGTTTTTTTGTGGTAATGATATTGATGGTGAGCAAAAAAATAGCGCTTGCTAAGATTAAGTATCATGTTACTTATGGAGCTGGCTTTATCGTTGTGCTTACCTTACTGACATTATTGCTTGGCCCTAAAAATGTATTTTATTGGCTGCATATTCATATTTTTCCAGAAGATCACCAATGGTTCTTTCTCTATAAAGAGTCGCTGATGTCTACGTTTATGAAAGCCCCCGATCTTTTTGCGCCTATAGCGGTAAGCTGGTTGTTAAGCAGCGTCGGGCTGTGGTTGCTCATCTTGTGGGTCAAATCTTTTAAAATGGTTTAACAACCACTAATATCACAATTGCAATCAAAGCAATGACTGGGGCCTCATTAAACCAGCGGTACCATATGTGGCTATGTTGGTTGCGGTCATGCTTAAAGTCGATGAGTAGTTTGCCGCACCATATATGATAGACAACTAATAAACCAACGAGTACCAGTTTACTCATAAACCAGCCGCTTGAAAAAAGTCCGTTGCCAAAATAGCTCATTAACCAAAAGCCAAAAATGATGGTAAGTATTGCGCCAGGTGTGGCAATGCCAAAATATAGCTTGCGTTCCATAACTTTAAAACGATCCTTGCTTATTTGATCGTCGCTCATTGCATGGTAAACATATAGTCTGGGCAGGTAAAATAAGCCTGCAAACCAGGTAACCATAAACACGATATGGAAGGCCTTGATATATAGCATGGAGTTTTCTCTAATTAAAGTTATCACGTAATATGTATGTGGCTATACTATTTTATCGTGTAGGTCTTGTCTAACTCTATTGCTATATTAATGAAAAAAGCGGTGTTTTATTGCAGGCCGATCTATCTTTATGTATATTAGTTAAATCTAAGATTAATAAGTAGAAAGTTAAAAAAAAAGTGAATACTGATACAACAATTCTACAGCGTATCGCTGCACAGGATAAGCAAGCTGTAAAAGAGTGTGTAGATCAATATAACGGTTTAATTTGGTCAATTATACGCAATGCAGGTTTTCATAATGGTGAAGCAGAAGACCTCGTGCAAAACATATTTATTGAAATTTGGAAATCCGCTAGCCGGTTTGATCCGAATATAAGAAGTGAAGCTGTTTTTATCAGCATGATTACAAGAAGACGAATGATAGATTTTTTACGCAAAAAGATAACAGAGAAAGACCGCTTTGAATTTAGAGAAGAGCTGCCTTCTGTGCCTGCCTATAGCGATGACCGTTTGGCAGACTCTTTTGATGTGCAGAGTTTGCGTGATAATATCGGCGCATTAAATGAAGATGAGCAGCAAGTATTGAAATTAAGTACTGTGCTGGGCTTGTCTCAGAGCGAAATAGCGAGTAAAACCGGTTTGCCTCTGGGTACAGTAAAGAGTCATATGCGTAGAGGTATACAAAAACTGCATAAATTAATGCAGGCACCTGAAATGATGAGAGAGGGTGCATAATGACATATTCTAAAGCATTAACTGATGAACTGTTGCTTGATGTATTGCAAGAAGATGGTGCTAACGATAAGCAGCACAGTGATGCAGAAAAAGAGCAGCTTGAAGAATTATTGGCCTTGTATCACTTATCTACATTAGGTGATGAAGTATCCAATCAGCAACAACTGGAACCTATGCCGGATGGCTTGCAACAAAAAATAGTAGAGCAAGGTGAATCCTTTATC
>JAHDBX010000178.1 GCA_020630145.1 Gammaproteobacteria bacterium
ATAATAATGTAAGCACCTTTGAGCGTGTAAGCTGAGAAAGGTGTAATGGTAGTTTCGGAAATAAGTACTTTAAGTTTCCCCATTTTTTTATATGCAAGGCAGTTGTTAATAATGCTATGTAATTTTGCCAGCTGCGAAATATAGCGATAGAGTTGAAAAAGAATGAGTATAATGAAAATACCTAAGACAATTTTTGAGTTTATCATTTGTGTGTATAGGTAATATAAGTCTTTTGTATTAATGTCAATTAGCTTATTTATGCTTGATGCGGTTAACACTTGGTCTTCATGGTAGCAAAAAGGTATGATTACATCAGATATATTTATTGAGTTAAATTGTTTTAATAATGTTAACTGTTCCCATATGGGTTTTAAAATACGCACACATAACGGACTTAAAAATATACTGATAAAAATAAAACGTAATAGCTGATATTCATTTTGCTTGCTAATGTTTATTTTTCGTATAGATATAGTTTTTTTAATGGGCACCCAAATTATGGGTATAACGATCAATAGAAGTGCTATTTCGAGATAAATGTCTTTTAATGTATCCCACTGGATCATTATTTTTGTATATTATTGAGTGTGTCTTTGAGTTCTTTTATGTCTTTTTTCGATAATTGACCATCGTCAATTAGTCGTGCAACCATAGAGAGCGGAGTGTTATCAAATAGCTTCTCAGATATATTGTTTAAATGCCGTGCTTGATAGTCTTCTTTTGAAAGGGTCGCGTGATAATAGAATGTGTTGCCGACTTTTGAACTTTTAGTAAATTTTTTTTGTTCTAGAATACGCATAATGGTTGCTGCAGATGTGTATGCTAAGTCACGTTTCATTGACTTGTGCTCTAAAATATTCCTCACGCTGCCTTTTTCAAGCTTCCAAAGTATATTCATGAGTTCTAGCTCAACTTCGGTTAGTAGTTGTTTTTTCTGTTTCATAGTGAGTTTACTTTATTTGTCCTAGTGCAAAACCTTTTGCAATATGCTTATGGACAAATAATAACATAATTACACCCGGTATAATACTGACAACACTTGCAGCGGCAAGTAAGCTCATGTTTAAGAAAGTAAATGCGCCACCTGCTGTCGTCATTATAGAGCCAATGGGCTTGGTATCTACTACAGTCAAGGCATTAGCTAAAAGTATTTCTACCCATGAGTACATAAAGCAAAAGAAGGCGGCAACGCCAATACCGGGGGCAATCAAGGGTATAAGTATCTTGATGAAAAAGCCTGTAAATGAATAACCATCGATTTTTGCAGTCTCATCTATTTCTGTTGGTATGCTTGAAATAAAGCCCTCCAAAATCCAAATGGTTATGGGTACCGTAAACAGACAATGAGCTAGGGCAACGCCTATATGTTTATCTATTAAACCTAAACTTGAATAAAGTTGTACGAAAGGAATGAGTAATATCACAGGTGGTGTCATGCGAAAGGCTAGAAACCAGAAGAATAGTTGTTGGGCACCTAAAAATCGGTAGCGAGAGAAAGCATAAGCTGCGGGTAAAGCAACAACGATTGTGATTAGAATATTTAATGCTACGTATATCATTGAATTTACATAACCCATATACCAACTAGGGTCTGTAAATATAGTGTTATAGCTTTCAAATGTTAATTTATTTGGTATAAGTGTAAAAGCTGCCGATATTTCTAAGTTGGTTTTAAAGCTCATATTGATTAGCCAATATATAGGCAGCATCAAAAACAGAGTATAAATTAATGGAACCAATGATGTTTTTCTATGCGATTTAGACATATTATTCATCCTTGTTAATAATTATTTTATAAAGTGCCCAAGAACAGGCAAGGATAATAAGGAAATAGATGACTGAGGTTGCGCCACCTTCACCGAGATTGAATTCGTATGTGGCTGTTTGAACAAGATCATGCGATATAAAGGTTGTTGTTTTATTTGGTCCACCTTTGGTTACAATAAAAGGCTCAATATAAATCATTAAGCTGTCCATAAAGCGTAACAATACTGCAATCAGTAATAGTCGTTTTATTTTAGGAATTTGTATAAAGCGAAATATACTCCATTGAGAAGCACCGTCTATTCGTGCTGCTTGGTAATAACTTTCCGGTATAGAAGAGAGTCCGGCATAAGCTAGTAATACAACGAGGCTTGTCCAGTGCCATGCATCCATTAATAAAATGGTTAACCAAGCAATATAAGTATTCTCAATGTCATAGTTAATACCTATCAAAGATAAAGAGTGGCCAAGTAAACCTGCGTCGCTATCAATAAATATGCGCCAAGTAGCGCCAACAACAAACCATGGTATTAATAAAGGAATAGATATTAATATGATGTAAACAGAAGAACTAAAACCTTTTTTAGGCATTTTTAAGGCTACATAAATACCTAAAGGTACTTCAATAAGTAAGATAAGGCATGAAAAAGTTAAACTGCGTAATAGCGTTATATAAAAGTCTTTAGAGTTTAGTATTTGATTAAACCACTGAGTACCTGCCCAGAAAAATTGATCTCCAAAGAAAACATCCTGAAAGGCGTAATTAATTACAGCCATTAAAGGAATGATTGCGCTAAAAGATATAACGGCGAGTGCTGGCATCACTAGAAACCATGCTCGGTTGTTATTAATTTTTATCATATTTCTCCAGCCTGCTCTCATTAATGTATTGATAACAAATAAATATTTCATTAACTTGTAAGGAGTGTAATCTATTGTTTTATTGATGTCTACTAAATAATTAGTAGATAAGCTTGCGCTTATATGAAAGGTAAAAAGAGCTTGATTTAAGCTTTATTGAAAGAAACTGCTGAGTATTTAGTCGTTGTTTTTGCTGCTTTTTATTCCATACTTTTTTAAGCGCAAATAGAGTGTTTTGTAAGGAATGCCAAGTTTGGTAGCTATTTCTTGCAGAGAACTGTCAGATGTTTCTAACGCTTCAAGTATTAATGCTTTTTCATAAGACTCTAATTTAGTCTTTAGATCATCGTTGCTATCATTGTGTTCAGTTACAGCATTGCTGGATAGGTTGACATCTAAACCAATGGTGTGACGCTCACTCCATGCTAATAATTCACGAACGTTACCAGGCCATGTGTGAGATAGTAATTTTTGCTCTAACTCTACTGATATAACGGGGGCTTTTTTTCCTAAGCGATCTGCTGACCGTCTGGAGAAAATTTTAAACAAGTAAAGGATGTCATCGCCACGCTGGCGTAGCGGGGGGATATGAATTTCAGCAATGTGTAGACGAAAGTATAAGTCATCTCTAAACGTACCGGTTTTAGACTTTTCTAATAAGTCTTCTTTGCTGGCTGCAATAATTTGTATGTCGATAGGTATTGCCCTATTACCGCCTAAGGGATGAATGGTTCTATCTTGTATGACGCGAAGCAGCTTGGCTTGTAAATCAAGAGGCATAGATTCGATTTCATCAAAGAATACTGTGCCGCCATTAGCATATTCTAAACGGCCAACGCGGTTCGATTGTGCGCCAGTAAAAGCCCCTTTTTCGTGGCCGAAAAGTTCACTTTCAATAATGTCTGATGGAACGCCCGCACAGTTTATCGCAACAAAAGGCGCATCTTTACGTGGGCTTATTTCGTGCAGGCACAGAGCTACTTCTTCTTTACCTGTGCCTGTTTCGCCGAAGATCAAAATATTTGTATCGGTGCCCGCTAACAATTGAATTTGTTTTTTGAGCTGTAGCATAGCCGATGAATTACCCAATAACCTTTCAGCAATAGCTGTTGGATAAGTTGCGGTACTACGAAGTTTACGGTTTTCTAGGATGGCGGCACGGTGTCTGGCTGCCCGATGTACGGAGTCGATTAAACGTTGTGGGTTTACAGGCTTTTGTAAAAAGTCCCATGCACCATGTTGCATCGCCTCTACAGCGCCATGCCCAGTTAGTAATATAATCGGAAGGTCGGGGTCGATACGGTTAGCCTCTTTTAAAAAAGTCAGGCCATCCATACCGGGCATTCTTACATCAACTATAACAACACATTCGGCTGCATCGTTAAATTCACGTAGGGCAGGCTGTGAGCGATCGAAAGTTTTTACTTGGTAACCTGCCAACTCAAGTGTTTTACTGCATGAGGAAAGGATAGCTTCGTCATCATCAATAAAGAAAGCAGAGATATTGTGTTTGCTTTTTACCATATCTTTTCTGCCTGCGCGATATTGTAGGATATTGATAAACCTAAACCCATTCCTGCACCAATTTCCTTGGTTGTAAAGAACGGATCAAATAGCTGCGGTAATATTTGTTCAGGTATGCCGGGTCCAGTATCGGATACCGCGCAGGTGATTGTTTCATCATTGTTTTTAATAATGTCCACACATATCTTGCGGTTAGGGTGGTTTTTTACGGCGTCGAAAGAGTTGGAAAGCAGGTTGATCACTATTTGTTCTAAGCGTAAGGGGTCGGAAATGATTTTTATGGTGCCTGCTTCGGTATTGTTGATGACATCTGTATCATCGTGTTTTTGGCGTACTGAAAACAAACTGATAGCACGCGTTACCACTTCACCGACATCCACATGTGTAAAGGCAAGGTCGGGTTGGCGTGCCAGTACGCGTAAATGAGAGGCAAGCTCTATCATGCGGTGAACTTGGTTATTAATATTGCTCAAGGCCGTTGATACTTCATCAGTTTTACTTTGTAGCATCAACTCTTCTGCATTATGTATCCATGAAGCAACAGCCATTAAAGGTTGGTTGAGCTCATGTGAAATACCAGCTGCCATTTTTCCAAGAGAAGCGAGTTTGCTGGCTTGTATGAGCTCTTCACGTGTATT
>JAHDBX010000179.1 GCA_020630145.1 Gammaproteobacteria bacterium
AATGCTACAGAAATTTTCTTTTACGCTACTGCTTGCTACAACGCTTTTTTTACAAGCCTGCGCTAATATCCCCAAAGAATCGCGCGTTGCGCATGACCCTTTAGAAAGCTATAACCGCAGCATATCAGGCTTTAATAATGCAATAGACAAGGCTATTATGAAGCCTGTAGCCAAAGGTTATAAGGCGGTAACGCCCGATTTAGTTGAAAACGGCATTGGTAATGTGTTCACTAATATTGGTGAAATACCTGACTTCGTCAATAATTTATTGCAATTGCAACTAAAAGACAGCGCCACTTCTGCTGGACGCTTTCTAATTAACTCTACCCTCGGTATTTATGGCATTTTCGATATTGCTAGTGCACTGGGCTTAGATGAGAAAGACGAAGATTTTGGCCAAACACTCGGAAAATGGGGAGTAGGCAATGGCCCATATTTTGTGCTGCCATTTTTAGGGCCCAGCACTATTCGTGATACGGCTGGTGTAGCGGTAGACTTAAGCCTAGATCCTTTGAAAGAGCTGAACCCCGACGAAACACGTTATTGGCTTTATGCGCTCCGTTTAGTTCATACTCGTGCAGGATTATTGAACGCAACCGAGTTTTTAGATGATGCAGCCTTAGACCCCTACGTGTTTCTACGTGAAAGCTATTTACTTCAGCGTGAAAGCGCTATTCTTGACGGCGCACTGCCGGATACTAGTGACGAAGAAGCTGACCTGTTTAGCGACTAAATTTATAACCTCCTTGGTTTTTCTATGATTGATGTACTTTTGTTCCCTATTATTTTTGTTGTTATTGGCTTTGCTATTCTAGCGTGGTCTGCGGATCTATTTGTAACCGGCGCCGCTGCATTTGCAAATAATATGGGCATTTCGCCACTGATTATTGGCTTAACGGTTGTTGGCCTGGGCACCTCAGCACCTGAAATTATTGTGGCCGCATTATCATCGTTACAAGGTAAACCTGATATTGCTGTGGGTAATGCAATTGGCTCTAATATTGCGAATATTGCCTTGATACTGGGTATAACAGCTTTGTTATCACCTATTGCCGTCAAAGCCAACATTATACGAAGAGAGCTGCCCCTACTACTGCTTGTGACATTTTTTGCCGTGCTGCTGTTATCCAACCAATACTTGAGCCGCTTAGATGGCGTACTCCTGCTGCTTGCTTTATTCGCAGTACTATATTGGATAAAACAGCAAAAACCGAGCAATGACGATAACAGTTCTGATATCGACTTTGTTACGGGGATTAGCATGCCTAAAGCAGCCTTATTTACATTAGCAGGCATTAGCTTAATGCTGCTGAGCTCACATTACATTGTAGAAGGCGCGGTTAGCATTGCTAAATATATGGGTATTAGCGATTTAGTGATTGGTTTAACGATTGTGGCTATAGGTACAAGCTTGCCTGAGCTCGCAGCATCCATTGCCGCCGTACGTAAAAATGTTCATGACTTGGCTATCGGTAATGTCATTGGTTCGAATATGTTTAATTTATTAGCTGTACTATCAGTACCGGCTTTAATGCAACCTACAGCCACACCCGCCGCACTACTTTATCGCGACATTCCCGTTATGGTTGGCCTTACCCTGGCTTTATGCTTTATGTCTTATGGGTTTAAAGGTAAACAAGGCCATATTAACCGCCTAGAAGGTGGCATGCTATTTAGCGTATTTATTGCATACGGCGTATACTTATATATAACCATTTCATAACACTCTGAGGCCATGCTACGCTAAACCATGCACAAATCATCTACCATTAAAAATTTCGCACTCGATGTTATTAATACTGAAGTAGCAGCGGTAAGCGCTATGGAAAAAAGTATTAATGAAGATTTTTGTCGAGCTTGCGAGCTTATACTCGCGACTAAAGGCCGTATTATTGTCACCGGCATGGGCAAATCTGGGCATATTGCCAACAAAATTGCGGCTACATTAGCCAGCACAGGCACACCTGCTTTTTTTGTACACCCCGGTGAAGCTAGCCACGGCGACCTTGGCATGATTACACGTGAAGACTTAGTCATTGGCATATCAAACTCCGGTGAAAGCAACGAAATTATCGCAATACTGCCGATGCTAAAACGCATGTCTATACCTTTTATATCAATGACAGGGAAACCAAGCTCAAAAATGGCAAGCATAGCGGATATAAACTTAAACACTGCGGTGGAAAAAGAAGCTTGCCCACATAATTTAGCACCGACATCTAGCACTACAGCAACATTAGTATTAGGTGATGCTTTAGCCATTACGCTACTACAACTACGTGGCTTTTCTGCTAATGACTTTGCTCTATCCCACCCAGGGGGTAGCTTAGGCAAACGCTTATTACTCAGCGTCGGCGACTTAATGCGCCAAGGCAAAGATATCCCTAAAGTATCTGCCGATACGCCTTTAAACGATGCATTATTAGAAATGTCGTCAAAAGGCTTAGGCATGACCACTATCGTTGATGCAGACGACCATATACTCGGTATCTATACAGATGGTGACTTACGCCGCTCTATAGAAAAAGGCATGATTGACGGCACAACGTCCATCAAACAATTGATGCAAAATGAATACAAATCAACTAATGCCAATATGCTCGCAGCAGAAGCCGTTAGCTTAATGGAGAAAAACCAGATCACTTGTCTACTGGTTAAGGATGAACACAATACATTAACCGGCGCATTGCATATGCACGATTTATTACGCGCGGGAGTTATTTAATGTCGAGTACAGAGATACAAGCTACCGCTGCTAATATTAAATTACTTATCTTAGATGTTGATGGTGTACTGACCGATGGCAGCTTTTTACTTGGGCCTAATGGCGAAGAATACAAAGCCTTTAACACACAGGATGGCCAAGGTTTGCGCAGCATCTTAGATCATGGCATTGAAGTAGGCATTATTACAGGTCGATCATCAGCCGTAGTCACGCATCGGGCTAAAGACTTAGGCATTACCCATGTATACCAAGGTTGCCGAGATAAAGTCGCCGCATTTCAAGACATGACCAACAAGCTCAATATAACAGCTAAACAGTGCGCCTATGTAGGTGATGATTGGCCTGATATTGCCGTCATGAATAAAGTCGCTTTACCCATTGCTGTAGCCAATGCTCGCAAAGAAACCAAAGCTGCCGCTAGCTTTATCACACCCAGCAAAGGCGGTCATGGTGCAGTACGCGATGCCTGTGAACTACTTTTAACAAGCCAAAACTTATTTGAACGTGCTTTAAAAAAGTATGTATAAGTTATTACGCCAAACCTTATTTAATAAAACCACCTTCATTATAGGTCTGCTCTTTCTTTTACTCCTATGGTTAACACAATCCGTTAACAATAGTGAACTAAGTAGCAATCCACAAAATAAAGACCCTGCACAAATCGACTACTACATTAAGAATTTTACAAACAAAGCTTTTTTAGCGGATGGTTCATTACAGTACACCCTAAGTGGCACACAACTTGAACACTATAAAAATAGTGACACCGTTACCATTCAGAAACCGGTACTGGTTTACACCAACCAACACAACTGGACGCTTTCAAGCACAACAGCGGTGACTACCGAAGGCCTTAACGAAGAAATCATCTTCGAAGATAATGCCATACTAAGACAAAATGGCGCTGAAGCTATTACCATTAAAGCCGACAATTTTGCGTTTTCACCCAAAAACAAACAGTTTATTGCAAATAGTACAAAAAAAACTGTCTCTATCAATTGGAAAAATGGCAATATAACAGGCAATAAAATCATTGCTAACTTAATCGAAGACACATTTACACTAGAAAATGTTAAAGCTACTTACCACGTTCAATAAATTTTGCTTATTACTATTTTGCTGCCTACCAATAGCAGGTATAGCTAAGCAAAGTGACCAAACAGCCCCGCTGCAAATCTGGGCGGATACCTTTATTGCTGATAAAAAAAATAACCGCGCTTCGTATACAGGTAACGTTAAGTTTGAGCAAGGTAGTATAAAAATCAATTGCCATCGATTAGATATTATTTACCTAAGTGACCAAGCAGATAAAATTGATTATATAAGCATGCAAGCTAGTGATGCAGAAACAGACGTAGCCAACTTTGAACAAATAAACGATGAGAATGTATTAATTAAAGCAAGCGCAAAAAATATAAAATATGACCAAGCTGGCAACCTTATTACGTTCACAGGCAATGCAGAACTACAAGAAGGTAATAACCTTTTTAAGGCAGAGTCAATGTTATTCAATACAGCAGAAAGTCGTTTAATTACAAACCAAACCCAAGACAGCAAGGATAGTAGTGAGAAAAACCGTGTTTTCATTTCTATTCAACCAGACAAGCAATGACTAGCTTACGCGCGCAGAATTTGCAAAAAAGTTATAAAGGGCGCCAAGTTGTTAAAAATGCCAGCTTTTCAATTGATGCTGGACAGGTTGTTGGCTTACTCGGCCCCAATGGTGCAGGTAAAACAACAAGTTTCTATATGGTTGTCGGCCTAGTAAGACCAGACTCTGGCTCTATTACACTGGCCGGCCAAGACCTTACACACCTACCCATGCATTTACGTGCTAAACAGGGTATCGGTTATTTACCGCAAGAAGCTTCCGTATTTCGTCAACTTAGTGTTGAAAAAAATATTCTTGCTATTCTAGAGCTACGAAAAGATTTACATAAACAAGCCCGAGCAGATGCACTTGAAAAACTATTAGAAGAATTTCAAATCACGCATATTCGTCATAACACAGGTATGAGTTTATCCGGTGGTGAAAGACGACGTGTTGAAATTGCAAGGTCC
>JAHDBX010000180.1 GCA_020630145.1 Gammaproteobacteria bacterium
CCTGAGGTAAAACAGCAGTCCTTAACTTTCGTTATTGCCGGTGGAGGTTTCTCTGGTGTTGAAACAATGGGTGAGCTTATGGAGATGATTCATCGAACATTGAAGTTTTATCCAAATATTACGAAAGATGATATTCGGGCTGTTATTATTCAGCGCGATGACCGGATATTAATGGAAATGTCGCCAGCTCTAAGTGAATATACGCATAAAGACCTAGAGTCACGCGGTGTAGAGATCTTATTAAATACGGGGGTTAAGTCAGCAACTGCAAATGCAGTATATACTGCTGATGGTCAAGAAATTAAGACCAACACGATTGTGACAACGATTGGTAATGGTCCGTCAGCGTTTGCTAAGTCATTAGGTATTGATTTGGTACGCGGTAAAATACCTACGAATAGAAACTTGCAGGTAGCTACGCGTAAGCATGCTTGGTCTCTAGGTGATGCGGCATTGATACCACTTAATGATGATGTGGATCAGCCAGCATATGCACCACCTACAGCTCAATTTGCACGTCAGGAAGCACAAGCCTTAGCGAAGAATATCTTGTTGTTTGAGCAAGGTAAAGATTTGAAGGTATTTCATTATGAGCCAAAAGGTATTATGGCATCGTTAGGTAGCTATACGGGCGTTGCAGAAGTATATGGCATTAAAATTAAAGGCCTAATTGCTTGGTTTTTATGGCGTACCCTTTATATTGGCATGCTGCCAACAATTGTGACAAAGTCACGTGTAGCATTTAATTGGATTTTTGATTATTTAATGCCTAGAACAATAGTGCAATTAGCGCATTCGCAAGAGTCAGCCACTAAGTATTTACATTATGCAAAAGGTGATGTGTTATTTGAACAAGATCAAGTGCTTGATGGTTTTTATACGGTTATTTCTGGTTGTTTAGAGATGCATAACGATGAAGGCTTTAGCAAAAAAATTAATGCTGGTGAGCACTGGGGTGAGCGTATCATTCGAAAAGACTTAGGTGTAACCGGTACAGTTACAGCACTTGAAGATACGGTTGTATTACGTTTGAAACGTGACGACTTTATGCGTCTACGAGATGCCTTGCCAATACTCGATAAGTATTTTGACTCTATTGATATTGATAAGTACTCAAAGAAATCACATTAGTGAGTGTAGGTAATGAGTAAGGCCTTGATAAAAAAAAGGGATGTTTGTAGCCCGTGGGTAAATGATACAAACTTGCCTGATATATTAAAGGTCGTCTATGCGCGTCGTCAATTGGAAGGGAGTGCTGCGCTAGATCACTCGATTCAACAACTTGTTGATTATAAGCAGCTAAGCAATATTGATGCAGCCGTAGAGCTTATGCATGAGGCCATGGCGAGTGATACGCATATTTTAATAGTTGGTGATTTTGATGCCGATGGGGCAACGAGCACCGCGCTTGTTATTAGAGCTTTAGCCGCGTTTAATTATCATAATGTTTCTTACCTTGTGCCTAATCGTTTTGACTTTGGTTATGGTTTATCACCTGAGTTAGTTGCTGTTGCAAATGAAATGCCGGCTGTTAAAACCGGCGCATTAATTATTACTGTTGATAATGGTATAGCTTGCCATGCTGGTGTAGCTGCGGCACGCAAAGCAGGTTTTAATGTCTTAGTGACAGACCATCATTTACCTGCCGATGATTTGCCTGAAGCCAATGTCATTGTTAATCCTAACCTGAGCGGTGATAATTTTAAAAGTAAGTCTATTGCAGGTGTAGGCGTTGCTTTTTATTTAATGTTAGCTTTACGTGCTTACTTGCGCGAAAAAAATTGGTTTGTAGATAAACCGCCTAATTTAGCAAACTTATTAGACTTGGTTGCTTTAGGTACTGTGGCTGATGTTGTATCTTTGGACCATACTAACCGTATTTTAGTTGAGCAAGGTTTGCAGCGTATTCGCAAAGGTCAGTGTTGCGCTGGTATCTTGGCTTTGGTAGAGGTGTCAGGTAGGCATGCGAATAAAATTGTGGCGTCAGATTTGGGCTTTTCTATTGGCCCGCGTCTAAATGCTGCAGGCCGTTTGGAAGATATTTCAGTTGGTATTGAATGTTTGTTAACAAATAATGCTGATAATGCCAAAGAATTAGCTCAAATGCTCGATAGTATTAACCAAGAAAGACGAGAAATTCAGCAAACTATGTCTGAAGAAGCTATGCAAATTGTGTCGGCATTAGAAGCGGGTTTGCAAGGTCAGTCTTTACCATCGGCACTGGTTTTATATCAGGCTGATTGGCATCAAGGGGTTGTCGGCATTGTTGCCTCAAAGGTTAAGGGGCGTTTGAATAAGCCTGTTATTGTCATGGCTAAAGCTAATGATGAAGAGCTTAAGGGCTCAGCTCGATCAATTAATGGTGTAAATATTAGAGATGTGCTGGAGCAGGTTGATAAAATAGCACCTGAGGTTATAAAAAAATACGGTGGTCATGCGATGGCCGCAGGCTTAACAATTAACATCGATCAGCTCGATGCTTTTAAACGTATACTGCCTGTTGCTATGCAGCAATTAGGTCTTGATAAGGTCAATGCGAATGAAATTTATATTGACGATGACTTGGCAGCCAAAGATATTACGATGCAGAATGCATTGCATATACGTAATGGCGGACCTTGGGGGCAAGCATTTCCCGAGCCCTTGTTTGAAGGCCGCTTTATATTATTAACATGGCGTATTTTAAAAGATGCTCATTTAAAAATGGAGCTTTTAAATGAAAAGCAACAAGAAAAAATTAATGCTATTGCATTTAATACGGTACCAGATTGGTTAGGTGATATAGGCGTAAATCAGGTAACACACGTACATGTGGTTTATCGCTTAGATGTAAATGAGTTTCGAGGCATAAGCAGCGTACAGCTAATGGTTGAATATATAGAAAAGATAAATGAGGAATAAACGTGTCTAAAGATATTGGAAATACAAAAAAAGATGTAATGACAATTGAGCAGAAAGCACTCGCTATCAATTTAGATGCTAAGCGTTATGGTTCAATTGTAGAAATTGGTGCTGCGCAGGAAGTTGCTCGCCAGTTTTTTAAAGCAGGTGCGGCAGCAGGTACTATTGCGAAAACCATGTCAGCATATGATATGCAAGTGAGTGATGAGATTTATGGTAAGGCAGGCCGCTATGTTAGTCGTGAACGTGTTGAACAAATGAAAGATAAGGAATACGAACTCGTTGTTAAAAGGCTAGGAAAAGTACGCCATGAAGAGTCTACCTTTTTTTCATATGCAGGTACCTTTGCAGCTAAAAGCTATAAAAGTAATAATGAATGCCATGGTTGGATAGGCTTGCGTTTGCAGCTAGAACCCAACTCAGAACCAAGCGATATTGTTCTGCACGTACGCATGTTAGAAAAAACAGCAGAGTTGCAAGCTGAGACCTTAGGTTTATTTGGTGTGAACTTAATTTATGGTGCGTTTAATTATTATAAAACACCAGAGAAAATTATTGAGACATTACTGGACAATATTGGCCAGGATAAGTTGGAAGTTGACTTTATCGATTTTTCAGGCGCTTTTTTTGAAAAAGTGGAAAACCGACTGATGAATCTACACTTGATTCGAGAATGGCTAACCCGCGCCGTCATGTTTAATGAAAAAGGCGACTCGGTAGTGCCATCCGAAGCTTTTTATAAGCGAAGCCCAATGGTTGTGCGTGGTTCTTTTCGTCCGCCAACCAATATTCATATGAATATGTTCGAGGCAGGTTGGAAGCAGTTTTGTGAACATGATGACCTTGCTGAAAAAGGCGCCATGAAAATTGCTGAAATTACGATGGCTGAGCTTGTATCGGGCGACTCTGATGATGCGGATTTTCTGGCTCGTGTTGATATGTTAACCAAGCTAGGCTGCCATGTAATGGTTTCTGATTACTTACGTTTTTTCCGTCTGCGTTCATATTTACGCCAGTTTACACATGCACCTATCGGTATAGTCTTAAGCGTACTTGATTTTGATTACTTATTTGACGAAAAGTACTATGACGGTTTAGAAGGGGGCATATTAGAAGCTATGGGTAAGCTATTTCCTGACAATACCCATGTATATGTTTATCCTAGCTCATTAGATGATGATGTTGTTAACTTAAGCAATGTTAAGGTTGAAGACCATCATCAGCATTTACTGGATTATCTAGTGGTTAACAATAAATTGGTTGATGCAAAGTATGCTGAACCTGAAAAGCGAGCTATTTTTACCAGCGAAATTTTAAAAAGTATTCAGGCTGGCCAAAGTGACTGGAAAGAGATTGTGCCTAAACAAGTCGCTGAGTATATTGTTAAGCATAAGATTTTTGGTTACCCCAAATAGCGTTCACTTGTAATTAAGGTGGCTTTAGCTAAAAAAACAGCTGCTTATATGTAGTGCAGAGGCGTAATGCTGTATCATTGCGCCTTTATTTATTATTCCTATAGTCATGTTAGAAATACAACCATTTTTAAATCAAATCAAAGACTTGCAGTCACGTAGAGATGCTCTTAGGGGGTATCTTTGACTACGACAATAAGAAAGAACGCTTAGAGGAAGTTAATCTAGAATTAGAAGACAGTGCTGTTTGGGATGATCCCGAAAAGGCTCAAGCTTTGGGTAAAGAGCGCTCTGCGCTAGAAAATGTAGTAAGTACCATCGATTTACTCTCATCAGGTTTAAGTGATGCGGCTGATTTGCTGGAAATGGCTAATGAAGAAGGTGATGAAGAAAGTGTTGCGGCAATACAGTCTGATTTAGCGGCTTATGCTCAAAAAGTGGAAGCTTTAGAGTTTCGCCGTA
>JAHDBX010000181.1 GCA_020630145.1 Gammaproteobacteria bacterium
GAGTCTTTATAAGAACGTGCCTGAATTAACTTATTGCTATGTGCAATTTGTTTTTTGTTAAGACGCAGCGCATCAATAATATTCGTATATTCGCTGATAGTAAATTGTTTGTTTTCAAGTAATTCATTGCTGTGTAAAGCAGTGTCTAAGCTCTCAATGGGTTTAATATAGTTTTTTATACAAAAAGCTGCTGTTGCCAGTACTGCTATGCTGCCCACAATGCTTGACATGCCTAACCATAGAATGGAACTGCTCAGTAGGCTAGGTTTAATGAAATATAAGCAAACTGCAAGCAGCACATGAACAAGAACAAAACTTGTTAGCGCTTTGATTAAAAAACTTGAAAATGACTTGCGTAATGAAATATTTTTCATATAACTATTATAGTAAAACGATGCCGCTTGAGATCTTTTTTTTGATAAAAGTGATGTGGTTCTCTTTTATTTTCCATTTAATAGATCTAATAAACGTGTTTCAGCCCAATATTTTGCTTTAAAAGGGTTTGAACCATAGATAAAACCAACATGGCCACCTGTGTTGCTTAACTCCAAAGTGATGTTGTCAGGTATTTGTTCACCTGTAGGTATTGAGGCTTTAGTCATAAATGGGTCATCGGCAGCATGTAAAATGTGGACTTTACTGCTTATGCTTTGTAAATATTGTGTGCTACTGCATAAGTTATAGTACTCTTGGCCACTTTTGAAGCCATTCACTTTTGCTGTGTATTGGTCATCAAAAATGTTGAAGTCCTTACAGTTTATTAAACTGTCTATATCCATGTTTTGCAGTGCGGAGATGTGCGTCTTTTGCTTTATTTTTTTTGCCATCCTTTTTAATAGGTATTGCCTGTAAATCTTTGCAAAGCCCTTATTAAGCTGGTCAGCGCTTGCTTGCAAAGAAAAAGGGGTAGATATGGCATAGGTGAAATCAGGCAAGATATTGCTTGGAAATTTTGCGAGATAATTTAATGCTATGCTGGCACCGAGTGAATAAGCAACTAGGTTAATTTTTCTGTTTGAGTAACGCTGCTTAATTTGTTGCATTAGGAAATGAATGTCATCAGTAAACCCTGAATGGTAACTTTTTGCTAAGCGATTGATTTCGCCTGAACAGGATCTATGATACATAAGAATTGCAGTATGCTTGTGCTCACTAAGTACCTTAAGCATGCCCGAGTATTTTGCATCAAGACGACCTTCTAGTCCATGCAGAATAAGCGTAATGTCGTTGCCATAATCTTCAGTTTGGTCAATATCTAAAAAATCACCATCAGGCAACTCGAAACGCTCTCTGGTTAGGAAGAGAGCGGCTTGTTTTCTAAATAGTGATTGCCATATAGTTTGCGCATGCCTGTTTCGCAGCCACCAAGCAGGCTTGAATTGGCTTTTTATTATCATACTTCTTTGAGAGTATCTTCTCTATTACCCCAGTCAGACCATGCTCCTGGATAACCCCTTGTATATGAATAACCTAAATGCATTAACAGCATCGCCATAAGGGCAGAGCGTTGGTGTGATTGGCAATAGGTGATGATATGGCTATCTTGATAAATACCATGTTGCTTGAATAACTGGTGCAGCTCTTCAGCGGGCTTAAAGAGTAAGCCATCAGCCGCTTTTGTTTCAGTCCAATTTATATTAATTGCCCCCGGTATATGGCCTGCGTAAGTAGAGCGAACATCTTCACCTTTGTATTCTGCAGGGGTTCTAGCATCTAATAAAACTGCCTTAGGGTCTTTTAGCGCTGCATTGATATCTTGGTAGTCACAGGAGATTGCTTTGTCCGGTTGAGAAAGGTGTCCTATCTTAAAATGAGTATTCTTATCGTTTATGGTTTCTACTTTGTTGGATATAGGCAGTTTGCTTTGTTGCCAATAATCAAAACCGCCGTTAAGCAAGGATATGTTTTTTATACCAAACGCATAAAGAGTCCATGCGACACGTCCTGCAACAGGGTTGCAGTTTGCATTATAAATTACAATATTTTTTTCAGGGTTATAGGCACGTGCACGTAATATTGTAAATAGCTCCTCAATATCGGGTAATAAACCACTCGTTTTATCGAGTGTTTTATTAACGGCTTGCCTATTAAACCATTGTGCTTGCGGTATATGCGAATGCAGATAGTCTTGTTGGTCTCGCACATCAAAAATAAGTAATGCATCTTGCTCATTTTTTATGGTGCTGTACAGTTCAGCTGCGGAAATAATAAGTGGCAAAGTTAACATAGCGATCTAATTAAGAGGTGAATTTTTTGGTTGTAGTATAGTCGGCTTTGCATAATTCTCATCTAAATCGGGATAATCTAAGGTGTAGTGTAAACCTCGACTTTCTTTACGTTGCAGGGCGCTTTCAACAATAAGGTGTGAAACGACACATAGGTTGCGCAATTCAATTAAATCATTTGTGACTTTAAAATTGCCATAATATTCATCTATTTCATACTGCAATAACTCAATACGATTAGCAGCGCGTTGTAAGCGTTTGTTGGTACGAACAATACCCACATAGTTCCACATGGTCTGCCGCAGTTCATGCCAGTTATGTGCAACAACAACTTCTTCATCTGAGTCGGTTACTCGGCTGGCATCCCATGTTGGTAAGCTTGGGATAGCTTCTTTTACTTTAAGTTGCTCTTCTATATGTTCGGCAGCACCCTTAGCGTATACCATGCATTCAAGTAAAGAGTTGCTCGCTAAGCGGTTGGCGCCGTGTAGGCCGGTATAGGCGGTTTCGCCTATTGCATAGAGGTTATGTATATCGGTTTGGCCAAATTCATTGGTCATGACGCCGCCGCATGTATAATGCGATGCGGGTACAACAGGAATAGAGCCCGTAGACATATCAATGCCGTATTTATTCAGGGTAGCGTCAATATTTGGGAAGTGTTGTTTGATAAATGACTCAGGTCGGTGAGAAATGTCGAGTAGAACATTATCAATACCTAAACGTTTCATTTTGTCATCAATTGCTCTAGCAACAATGTCACGTGGCGCGAGCTCAGCGCGATCATCAATGTCCAGCATAAAACGTTCGCCGTTTGGCAGTTTCAAAAACGCGCCTTCACCTCGTAAGGCCTCTGTTATAAGGTATGACTTTGCTTCTGGGTGATAGAGGCACGTCGGGTGAAATTGCATAAATTCCATGTTGGCTATGCGGCAACCTGCGCGCCAGGCCATAGCAATCCCGTCACCGGTCGAACCGTCTGGATTACTAGAGTATAAATAGACTTTGTTGGCGCCGCCGGTAGCCAGTGTGACCACATCAGCATGCCACGTTTCTACTTCATTGCTGCTTAAATTGAGTATGTAAGCACCGTATATTCTGTTGTCGTCTATGCCCAGTTTTTTTGCGGTAATGAGATCAATGGCTATACGGTCATTGGCAATATGAATGTTAGGGTGCTGCTTAACTGCTTGGCTTAAAGTACTTTGCAACGCTTTGCCTGTTGCATCGTCTGCGTGAATAACACGCCTATGGCTATGGCCGCCTTCTTTCGTTAGGTGATATTCACCCAAGCCATCTTCATGTGATTCACGTGTGAATGGCATGCCCATATCGGCTAACCAATTTACTATTTCCGGCGCATTTTCGACTACATAGCGAACACTAGCTTCATCACAAATACCCGCGCCAGCAATTAAAGTATCGCTGATATGAGAGGCAAAGTTATCTGTGTCTTCTAAAACGGCTGAAATGCCGCCTTGTGCATAGTTTGTGCTGGTTTCTTTGCTAACATCCTTCATGATGAGAGCAACATTATGGTTTTTGGCTAAATTAAGGGCTAAAGACATGCCGGCAGCGCCGCCACCGATGATTAGCACATCGTGATGAAAATTTGTATTTGGCATTGTTTTTACTTTATTTTGATACAGTTGTTTTTTTTACCCACTTATTTTGGCATACTTGCCAAATATAAAGGGTAAAAAACTAAATAATGTCTAAAAATATTCAATATTGCTTAAGTAGTAGCGAAATAGCGAGTTTAACTTGAGCGCAAAAGAAATAGACCAAGCATTAGTAGAGAAGGTGCAGCGCGGTGATCAGGCCGCTTTTGGCATATTGGTGGTTAAATACCAATCTAGAATTATGCACCTTGTGAGTCGATACGTGCACAATCAGGCTGAAGTTGAAGATGTAACACAAGATGCATTTATTAAAGCTTATCGCGGTTTAAAGAATTTTCGTGGCGAAAGTGCTTTTTACACATGGATGTACCGTGTAGCGATTAATACTGCTAAAAACCACCTGGTTTCAATGGGTCGTAAGGCGCCCGGCTCTGATATAGATGCTCAAGAAGCAGAACAATATGACAATGCGACTGCCTTAAAAGAGTATGCTACCCCTGAGCGTTTAATGATGTCAGAGCAAATGCGAGATTGTATTCAGGACACCGTAACGAATTTGCCAGAGGACTTAAGGACAGCAATTACACTACGAGAGTATGAAGGTTTAAGCTATGAAGAGATTGCTGAAACGATGGATTGCCCTATAGGAACGGTTAGATCGAGGATTTTTCGTGCTAGAGAAGCAATTGAGAAGGCCTTAGCGGAACTAAATGAGTAAAAGCTATTCAAACTTAAGTAAATTACGTGAGTGAAACAAAATATGTCAGAAGTTGTATCCAGTTTAGTTGATGGTGAAGGCAATATTAGTCAAACTGATATTGAAAACATTAAAAATAAGCCCGAAATAGCGAAAAAGTGGGTAAACTATCACTTAATCAAGGATGTTATGCAAAATACGGCACCTAATGCCATTCC
>JAHDBX010000182.1 GCA_020630145.1 Gammaproteobacteria bacterium
CTATACGCTGTAGAGTTTTACCCTTACCTAGCAAGAACATTGTCTGATCTAAGGATGGTGATGCCGTTGCGCCAGTTAGCGCCACGCGTAGAGGCAAGCCGAGTTTACCAAAGCCAATTTCCAACTTTTCTACCGTTGCCTGCAAAGCATCATGGCAGTTTTGAGCTGTCCAATCACTAATATCTTCTATAGCTGCTGACATAGCTTCTAGTGGCTCAATTGCACCTACCTTAAATTGCTTTTTATCGGCTTTTTCATCATAGCCTTGTAGGTCTTGGTAAAAGTATAGGCTTTGCTGAACTAATTCAACCAATGTGGAAACGCGCTCTTTCTGTACCGCTACCAAGGCTTCTAATTCTGGGCCAACCTTCACATCCAGTCCTGCCTTATTAAAATATGGCGCTACACGCACAGCCAAATCAGCATCTGGCATTTGCTTCATATATTCCTGATTCATCCATAATAATTTATCTTGGCTAAAGCTAGAAGCAGACTTATTAATACCATCCAGATCAAACAACTCAAGCATTTCATCAGCGGTAAATATCTCTTGATCACCATGCGACCAACCCAAACGTACGAGGTAATTGAGCAGTGCTTCAGGTAAAAAACCATCATCAGCATATTGCATAACACTCACTGCACCATGACGTTTAGATAAACGCTTGCCGTCTTCCCCTAAAATCATGGGCACATGTGCAAACTCAGGCAATTTTGCTCCCAATGCCTTAAATATATTAATCTGTCTAGGCGTATTATTTAAGTGATCATCACCTCGAATGACATGCGTCATGCCCATATCCATATCATCAACAACAACTGTTAGATTATAGGTAGGCATACCATCACTACGGGCAATGATTAAATCATCTAACTCGGCATTGCTAATAGTCACCTCACCACGCACATGGTCCTTGATAACAACCTCTCCAGCTTCAGGGTTTTTAAAACGAACAACCGGGTTGACGCCCTCCACCTTTTCAGCTTTATGGCGGCAATGACCATCATACTTCGGCTTGCCGCCGCTTTTCATCTGCTCTTCACGCAAATTATCTAAACGTTCACGCGAGCAATAACAATAATATGCATCACCTTGCTCTAATAACTGGTCAATAACTTCTTTATATCTCTCTAAGCGCTTTGTTTGGTAAAAAGGTCCTTGGTCATAAGTTAAACCTAACCACTCCATGCCATCAAAAATAGCCTGTACAGACTCTTCAGTTGAGCGCTCCCTATCAGTATCTTCAATGCGTAAAATGAACTGTCCACCTAGTTTCTTGGCATATAACCATGAAAACAATGCGGTGCGCGCACCACCAATATGCAAATAACCGGTAGGACTGGGAGGAAAACGAGTAACAACTGACATAAGGCGCCTTTCTTGATAAATAGGCCGCTATTCTAGCAAAAAGCAACAACTTGAATAATAAAAGTACGATTTGGACACAAATTGGCGTTTTTTTTCAGTCATAACTTGCTGATTTTTCACCGTCGTATTACGATACGTTCATACACCCCATATGTACAACAATTAGGAAAAGAATGGCAACCACCCCATCTCATGTCTGGCGCTCTTGTGGCTTAACCACTATAGGCACAGTCAGAAAACACAATGAAGATGCTTATCTCGCACTCCCCGAAAAGGGCTTGTGGGTTGTTGCTGATGGCATGGGTGGCCATAGCAAAGGCGATATTGCTAGTCAAACCATCGTTGATGCTTATGCCGATTTTGAGCCGTCACGTACTCTTTCTCAAACTATAGATGATTTAGAAGACCGCTCATTGCATGTGAACCACATACTTCGTGAAGGCGTTGCTGACGACCCTCGCAACATTATGGGCTCAACATTAACGCTTATGTATGCCAGCCAAGGTCGGGCTTATTTCTTGTGGGCGGGTGATAGTCGCATTTACCGTTACCGCGACGGCCATTTAATTCAAATTACACATGACCATAGCTTCGTACAAGAAAGTGTGGACAAAGGTGCAATGCTGCCGGAAGAAGCTGCGGCCCACCCGTCTAGCAATATTATTACGCGTGCAGTCGGTGTTCATGAAGATTTGTTTATCGACATAGATTATTGCGATGTGAAAGTTGGCGATAAATATTTAATCTGCTCTGACGGCCTGTTTAAAGATGTAACACTAAACCACATTGCTGAAAAAATGGATGATATTCCATTTAAAGCCGCCGAAGGGCTAATAAAAATGGCTTTAGCCAATATGGCAAACGATAACGTCACCGTGATTGTTGTTGAATGTGCTGAGGGTAAAAAATGAGCCTACCAGATAATAACTTACGACGACTTTCAGCAGCACATGCTAGAGGCTTAATAGACACGCCTACCTATAGACGCCTACGCACAGCCCAACTAGGCGCAATGGAGTTCAACCGAAAAGTACCGGAACTGCCAGAGGACATGCAAAATATTGCTATTCCTAAGCAAAAAATCGATGTACCTCATGAACCGAGAAAAACCAAGTCGTCTAAAACAGGCCTCATTATTGGTTTAATCATAGTTGCTGCAATTGCAGCGGGCGCGGCTTACTTTTACTTACAATTGCAACAGTAAAACTGCCTTACGTCACTTTGTAGTAAATTAAGTCATTACCTGACTCGGCAATCGACTTACCCAAACTAATCATGCCATTACCCGATAAGGGCATATCTTCACGCTTAAAATATAATTGCTTACCCGACTGAGTTAGTACAAATGAACCATTTGTACTTTTATCTTGCAGTACAAATTTACCCCGCTGGTAATTAATAAATGCGTGACTGCGCGAGGCTAAATGTGCATCTAAATACAAATCACAATGCCGTCCTCTGCCAATCTCAAAGCCTTGAGTGCCCGGCTTAACGATAAACACCTCACCGTTTACACTTAACTCTAACTGATGAATATTAGTTGTAGAAACAGATACTTGTTCAGTATTAGCAATAACGCCTGTTGCCATACGTGTAGCATCATTTGGATTCCACAGAACCTCATACAAATCTATTTTTTCAGACTTACCTTTAACACGCTCGCGATCATAGGCACGCAAACGCGAATTAAACAACTCAGGCGATACAGCTTCTGCGGTTTGCTTAGTCAATATAATTTTATTTGCCGTCGCGACATCAGTCATTCTTGATGCCATATTCACCGCATCACCAAAAATATCGCCACTACCTAAAATAGCTTTACCCGTGTTTAAGCCAACACGAATAGAAATCGTAGCTTTATTAAGTACTTTGTTTTCATACAACAACTCATTCATGGAGCACGCTGCATAAATAGCATGATCAGGCTCATCAAAACGGCACATAATTTCATCGCCAATAGTTTTTATAACCAAACCATTAAATTCAATAGTAACCTGACTAAGCAATTTTAACGTTGTAGCAATAATTTTCTGTGCCGTTTGATCACCTAACTCATCATATAGGTGAGTACTACCTGCTATATCAGCAAATAAAACCGTACATTCAATTTCAACGTTATCACTCATAAAACTACTATAGCATTATTTTATTAAACAAATATCGTATACAAGCTGCACAAAATAAAATTATTGGCAGTAAAAACATGGCATCTAAATTATGAATTAAAAGCAATATAGCCATATTGATATGCATATTTTACAATAAGCACATAGCCATAAAAATTACTGAGTATAGGTGCTTGGCACTACATGTATTACGCTAATACAGCTAAATACTGTCACTAAGGAACTTATACGGTAGACTTTGATCTTACAACCATTCAAAATCAGCAAAATAAGTACAATTAAAGAGACAAACTATGCACGCAATGATGCCCCTGCTTAAAGACACCGACTTTCCAGCAATACAACGCAGCAAACTCGATACTATTCAAATTAACTTAGGCTATAAATGTAACTTAGCGTGTTTGCAATGCCACGTAAATGCCAGTCCAAAACGAACAGAATTAATGGACAAAGAAACCATTGACCTTATATTTGACTATGCAGAACAAACGGGCGCTAGCACATTTGATGTAACGGGCGGCGCACCTGAAATGAACCCTCACTTTAAGTACTTAGTTGAACGTGCAAGCAAAAATGGCATTAAAATGATTGACCGTTGCAACCTGACAATAATGGAAGAGCCTGGCTATGAAGATATTGCTGAATTCCTGGCTAAGCATAAAGTCGACATTGTCGCTTCTTTACCCTGCTACACCGAAGATAATGTAGACGCCCAACGTGGTGATGGTGTTTTTCAAGGCAGTATCCGAGTACTACAAACGCTTAACAAACTAGGTTACGGCAAAGACAATAGTGACTTAGTCCTAAACCTAGTCTACAACCCTGTTGGCCCTAGTCTACCTCCTGCTCAAGAAGGCCTCGAAGCGACTTACAAAGAACATTTGCTAGAACACTTCGATATTCAATTTAATCAACTGTTTACGATAGCAAACATGCCCATTGCACGTTTTGGAAGCACCTTAGTTTCAAAGGGCCAGTTCGACAGCTATATGGACTTGTTAAAAGGCTCATATGCAGAGAGCAACCTCGACAACCTTATGTGCAAATCATTAATTAGCATCGATTACCAAGGTTACGTTTACGACTGTGACTTCCACCAAATGTTAAATTTACCCTTAGGTGTGACCAACAAGCCTAAAACACATTTAAAAGACTTGTTTAAGCACAATATGCAAAATGGCAAGATAACCATTGCAGATCATTGCTATGGCTGCACTGCTGGACAAGGCAGTAGCTGTGGCGGCGCACT
>JAHDBX010000183.1:0-4036 GCA_020630145.1 Gammaproteobacteria bacterium
TAAAAATGTACGATTATTATCATTTTCTAACCTGCCCAGCAGGCTAATTAAGGTATCAAATGCACAATTTTCTATACGCACTTTTGCTTTGTCTTTGCCATCGGGTTGAATGCTTTTCACTGTTGATGATAAGCCCGCTGCTTTAAACTGTTCATCAAGCAATGCAAGCAAAGACCGGTTAGCACCACTAAAGTTGGTATTGCCATCTGTACTTTTTAACTGTGCACTGGCATTGCGCATCCACTCTACATCTTCTTGGTTAAATTGAATATCTTCTCGTAAAGATTGTGCTTTTTCATAAGCAGGTACATACGCTAGAAATATAAATAATAGTAGGGCTAGGGCAATAGCACCACCACAAACTAAAATTTTTTCACGGCTATCTAATTCTTCAAACTGTAGCTTTGCTTGTTCTATATACACTTGCATTAGCGTGTCTCCAATTTCAATGTGGCTTCAATGCCGTCGCCTACAGCTTTGCTGGATAATATATTGGCAACAATACCCTGATTTTTTTCAAGGTTGATTTTAATTTGATCTAACACTTGAATATCTTTAGCCGTTAGTGTTAATGACAGCTTGTCTTTGTTGTAGTCGATATTGTTGATCTTTAAGGCATTTTCACTGCTGCTTAATTGCGCATACTTTTCAAGCAATGGAATAAATTGACTGCTTGTTGCAGTACTAGAGCCCGCTTTTTTTAGGGCTTGGTCCATGCGTGTTCTAACTGAGTAAGGGTCAATGTTTCGGCTTCTGGGAAAGGCACTTTTATAAATAGCAATCTTTTCTTCTTCTAAAGCAATGTTCTGTTTCTCTAGTTTGTTTACTGTGACCAGTTGAGTAACTAAGGCAACAACGAGAGCAACCGCAGCTAATGCAAAAGGCCAGCGCCAAGGCGTAAAATGTTTGCCAAGTTCTTCTTGGTGCTTAAATTCACCTTGTAGTATATTCACCGGCTTATATTGGTTTAGTTGCTTTGCAAATATACTCAGTAATGGTTTGTCACTTAGTACATGCTCAATATTCTTTTCTTGGTCAATAGGTAATTCTAATTCTTGCTCACTTATAATTTTAATGCTTTCTGTATCATCAAACTCATCAAGTAGCTCAGGTAATAGGTCTAGGTGTAAAGTATGAGCCAATCCGTTATGTAAGCGAGCATGAATATCTTCACCTTCAATGAAAATTGATGTAGAAGCATTATTTTCTGGTAGTAGTAAGTTTTCGGGGTAAACAGACTTAGGTTTAATCTGGTGTTCAGCCAGTATGGCTAATAGTTCACTTAATGCATCTTTATTAATCGCTGCAACTTGAGCAATAGTCGCATCGTCTTCTTTAATGATATTGCCACAAGCAAAATGATAGCTATCAATGCTATCGACTAATTCATCTTCAATAGCGTAAGGAGCCGCTTTTTTTACATTATTTAGGCTGAGTTTAGGCGGCAATGAAACTTGATGCATGGAGTAATAGCTAGCTGAAAGTAACATAATAGGGTGTTTCTTTTGGGTCTGGCTGCGTAGTTGTCTAGATAGTTCATCTAAACTCCCTGATTTCACAGATACATGAGGTCGGCCATTAGCGTCAATAGCTACCCATTCAGCATTATTATCACGGTTGGCTTGCCAACGAAAAACGATTGATTCCACGTTAATACTCTTTAATTATTTGATTTTGCATGGTAATTACACCCACTATTATACGCCATTAATAATCACCAATAATACGTAATACGACTTTGCTGTTATTATTGGTATTATTTCGTTGAATAATACTGTTAATACGTACTCGAGCTTTATCCATAACTGCTGTCACATCAAGTAAAAAATACTCAGATTCAATAACAAAATTTTCGCCCTTAAAGTTTATGCCGGTTTGTGTTTTGCTATCTGTCAAAAATTCATCTACCGTTTTATAGGGACGGTTTGCAATAATGGTTGCACGTGTTTGCTCATTCAGTGTTAAGGCCTCTAAAACCTTCTCGGAAGCGGTATTAATATTGAGTGGCGTTTTACTAGGTAAGGCGTTGAGCTCTTTTCTAAGAGTCAGTAAGTCATCTTTTTCTAAGGCTTCAAAACCTCTAATTTGACGTAGTGTAGAGGTATGCAATAAATTTGTATTGGCTGCTTGATAAGGTTGTTCTAAGCCTAAGTAATAATATTGTTCTGCACCTGAAGCAGCCGGTTCGTTATCGTTGTCTATCCAATCTTTTAGCGAGTCATTAAGTACGCCAACAGAATCTACCGAAATTTCTAAAGCGCTGATTAACGCTAACAGAGTATTCGCTTGTATTTTGTTATCAACATACTCAGGGAAACTACTGATGTCATTGATATTTAAACGGCTCTGCAAGTCAGTCAGCGTACCTTCTAGATAAAAACGTGAACTATCTTGAATATTAGCAAAATCGATGGGTAAAACTACGCTTTGACCTTCGTTGTACCATTCTTCATCTAAGTGGTCGCTATCATTGTCTTTGCCGTCTTCATTTAGTATGCGAATAGTAAAGGCCTCGGCACCCGTAGCAAAATGAAAAGCTTGATCGCGTAATATCATATTACTAGTGCGAATAATTTGCCGTTGATTAATAACCGTAATGGCTGTTGCGGTAATGGCAGCTAGAGTTACTATCATAATAGCCATGACTAAAGCTACGCCAGACTGCTTCTGAGGCAAAAGCATTAATTAACTACCTCATAAACTCGGCGTATCTCACCCCATTGCTGGCTATTAATGACAACTTCAATAGCTTTAGGTAATTCCGATGATGCCGTATTATCTTGTGGCCAAAAACGTTGCCATTGATTGTCTTTGCCTAGTGCTTGTACTGTTATTTCAGTTATATTGTTAAGCAAGCTTAGTTTTGTACCTTCATTAGCACTGTCTCTATCTAAGGTTTGCTTGTTTGACTAGCTTGTCATCTTCAATAAAATAAGCAGAGCGTTGTAACTCATTGCGTGTTTGGTTAAGTGAGTTAGGCCAGCCACTATGAGTAAATTCAATAGCATTTTCATTGCTGCCTATACTAATTGCAGGGCGACTAATATCGCTACCACTTGGATCTCGAATAGGGCGGTTAACCACTTGTCGTAAATCTTTGTCCATAATTTGTATGGCCAGAGCTAAGTCACTTAACTCTTCATTAAATTTTTCAGTTCGCTCGCGTACCAGTAAAGCATCGCTTAAACTGCTGTAGCTAATAACAGCGATAAAGGAAAAAATAGCCGTAGCCACTAATATTTCTAGTAGGGTAAAACCGTATTGTTTTTTTAATGCTGTCATATAAGGTAATTAAATTTAATGTTACCAGCGCACGCCGCTTTGTCCAGAGCCAGCTAAATTAAGTTGACTTGGGTTTATCACTAGCGCATTTAAAAAAGTAATGGGTTTTTCATCAGAGTCGCCACTTTCTGCTCTATAAACACTGATTGTTATACGGCGGAGGTTAACATCATCTGTTTTTTCAACAGTTTGTTTCCATTGCCAATCAATTTTTCCCATTTCAACATCGTCGGATTGTTCGCTGCCGATAGCAGGAAACTCTTTGGCAATACGTATTTCAGTTAAACGGTTTTCAGCTACCCAATGTGCAAGCATTTTGTCACGTAGGTGATTTGCATTGCTGGTTGCATGAGTTCTTGCAGTAGTCGCAGCGGCTAAAGCTATACTAACAACAACCAAAGCAATCAGTATTTCAATTAAAGTAAAGCCAAGTTGTTTTTTAGCTATATATTTTTTCATCGGTAACTTAACTCAGAAAAAGTCGTTTTGCCTAAGCCATTTATTGTTAAGGTTTGTCTGATCTGATCGTCATAGTTTAGTTCAATAGTAAAAGGTATACTTTCACCGCTGCTAAATAGCATGGTGTGTGCAATAAGTTTGCTTTGCGTATCGTCTTTTTGAGGCCATTCAAGTGGTATGTCAACATCAATGTCATTTACGTTTAAGGTTAAACGCATATCTTTTGGTAGTTCACGAATACGAAAAGTTTTGTCGCCAATTTCTTTTGCTAAATTAAAAAACTGGGTAACCTTTT
>JAHDBX010000183.1:4046-4737 GCA_020630145.1 Gammaproteobacteria bacterium
CAATAACAAAGCCATAACCGGTTTGATAAAAGTGTAGGCCTATATCCATGTTTTCAAATAAGGATTTTTCTTTTGCAAGACGAATAAGTGCTTTAAAACGTTTGGCTTCGTTTTCAATGTCATCACTGCCATCATTGCTGTTAAATGAAACAACAGCTAATGAAAAAAAAATGCTGATGACGATAATGACCACCAGCAATTCAATTAAAGTAAAACCTCGATTGGCACCTTGCAAAATACTATGTCCTTATTTGCTATCCAAGTTCCAATTGCCAATGTCGGCATCCATACCTGTCCCACCAGGGCGGCGGTCTGCACCATAGCTGTATATATCAATTTCACCATTTTCACCGGGGTTAAGATATAAATACGCTTGTCCCCAAGGGTCTTTAGGTAGGCGTTTAATATAGCCACCACTCTTCCAGGCTGGTGCATCTTCAGGTGCGCTAAGTAAGGCATCTAAGCCTTGGTCGCTATCAGGGTAATTATAATTGTCACTTTTATATAATTCTAAAGCGCCTTCCAACGATTGTATGTCTTGTTTTGCTTTCGTTAAACGAGCTTGGTCTGGTCTGTCCATCACTTTAGGCACAACAAAGGCGGCTAAAATCCCTAAAATAACCACTACCACCATAATTTCGACTAATGTAAAACCTTTGCTGCTTTTAATTGCTTGAATACTGTGTTGCAC
>JAHDBX010000184.1 GCA_020630145.1 Gammaproteobacteria bacterium
GGAAACAATAAAATGAGTCAATTTTCTGAGCTAAATGCCTTTGTTGCTGTAGTAGAAAGGGGGAGTTTTAGCGCTGCCGCTGAGCATATGGGCTTGGTAAAGTCAGCCGTGAGTAAAAAAATATCAGAGTTGGAAGAACGCCTTGGGGTTAGGTTGCTGAATCGAACGACCAGACGTGTAAATTTGACGGAGTCAGGTCGCCTCTTTTATGACCGTGCTAAGCAAGTGCTGCAAGATTTAGCTGAAGCTGAAACCATGGTATCCAGTGACTATGCGGCGTTGCAAGGTACCTTGAAGGTTGCTGCACCATTGTCATTTGGTTTGTCGCATTTAGCACCAGCTATCAATGATTTTATGTCAGAAAATACGGGCTTAAAGCTCGACGTGGATTTGGATGATAGGCAGGTTAATGTCGTAGAAGAAGGCTTTGATGTAGCTATACGCATTGGCCGTTTGAGTGATTCAACATTAATGGCTAGACGCCTAGCGCCGGTTAAGTTGATGCTTTGTGCTAGCCCTAATTATATTGCAACGTGGGGCGAACCTGAAAAACCGCAAGACTTACTACGACACCAAGCGGTGAGTTATGCAAACATTGGTAAAAGCTGGCGTTTCTATGACAAAGCGGGAAAAAGTCATAGTGTGCAAGTGCCTATACGCTTGCGTAGTAATAACGGTGATATGCTATTAGGTGCTGCAATTGCCGGTTTGGGGCTTGTTATGACGCCAAGCTTTATCGCTTGTAAGGCATTGAGGCAAAAGCAGTTGCAAATTGTTATGCAAGACTTCAGTGTTAAAGACGTATATCTGTACGCTGTATATCCGCAAACACGGTTTCTGTCTCATCGTGTACGTAAATTTATCGACTTTTTAACGATGCGTTTTACCGATAAACCTTACTGGGACGCATTAGACTAAAAAAATAATACAAATATCAAATAAGCAGTTGACAGTATAAAAGCCAGCTCTTATAGTTAATTGATGAAAACACTTAACCAAAAACTCGTTATTCTTGTAAACGTCGCTGTCGTGGTGGTCGTCAAGGCGCGGTGCTGGGTTAAGTAAACAAAACAGTTTCTTAAAAACCCGCACCTTGCAAAAGATGCGGGTTTTTTTTTATGTGAACAGGTGTGAAAAAGTGAAAATTACAGGTGCGCAAGCGTTAATGGAAGCCCTCGTTAGGGAAGAAGTTAACTTAATGTTCGGTTATCCGGGTGGGGCAATTATGCCAACCTACGATGCTCTTTATGATTATCAAGACAAAATTAAGCATGTCTTGGTCAGGCATGAGCAGGGGGCGGCTATTTCCGCTATTGGTTATTCTCGTGCTACGGGTAATGTCGGTGTGGCCTTGGCAACATCAGGCCCTGGTGCAACCAACCTGATCACGGGTATTGCCGATGCCTTACTGGATTCTGTGCCTATTGTTTGCATAACGGGCCAGGTAGCAGCGCCTTTATTGGGTACAGATGCTTTCCAAGAGTCAGATATCGTAGGTATGACCGTACCTGTAACAAAGTGGAATTATCAAATTACCGATGCCAGTGAAATACCTGAGGTCGTGTCAAAAGCTTTTGCTGTTGCGCGCCATGGTAAGCCCGGCCCAGTATTAATTGATATTACTAAAGATGCACAAGTGCAAGAGTTTGAGTACCCAGCACTTAACGACTGGCCTGTATTTGAAATGCATAACCGTTATCGTGGCGAGTTATCTAAAGCCAACTTACAACGAGCGGCTGATTTGATTAATGAAGCGACTCAACCCTTAATTTTTGTTGGGCATGGTGTGTTGTTGTCAAAAGCTGAAGAAGAGCTAATCGCTTTATCTGAGAAAGCGAATATCCCTGTTTGTAGTACCTTATTGGGTTTGTCGGCTTTTCCAAGTGGGCACGATAACTTTAAAGGTATGTTAGGTATGCATGGTAACTATGGTCCTAATATTCTTAGTAATAAAGCGGATGTTGTTATTGCTGTAGGTATGCGTTTCGATGACCGAGTAACGGGCAAACTCAGTACGTTTTTAAATGATGCAAAAGTCATTCATATAGAAATTGACCAGGCCGAGTTAGGTAAAAATATAGACCCTGCTGTAGGTTTATTGGCAGATGCTAAAGAAGGTTTGCAAGCGTTATTGCCATTGGTTGAAGAGAACAAACACCCAGAATGGCATCAGCGATTCACAGATTGTTATGCCGAAGAGATGGATAAGGTTATTAAACAGGAAATTTTACCTACAGAAGGCCAAATTAAAATGGCTGAAGTGATCCATATGTTGTCTGAAAAGACACAAGGCCAAGCCATTATCGTTAGCGACGTTGGCCAGCATCAAATGATGGCTGCGCGTTATTATGGTTTTGAACGTCCTGATTCTCACATATCGTCAGGTGGTTTAGGTACGATGGGCTTTTCATTGCCCGCTGCTATTGGGGCTAAGTTTGGTCAGCCAGAGCGCGAAGTGATTGTTATTGTGGGCGATGGCGGTATTCAAATGAATATTCAAGAATTGGCTGTTGCTATGCAAGAAAATATTGCGGTTAAAGTAGTGATACTAAATAACAGCTTCTTGGGTATGGTACGTCAGTGGCAAGAGTTGTTTTTTGAGAAGCGTTACTCGTTTACTGAAATGGACAACCCAGACTTTGTGAAAGTGGCCGAAGCCTATAGAATCAAAGGTGAAAAAGTGGAAGAACGAGAAAAACTGTCTGCCGCTTTAGATGCAATGTTGGCTACTGATAAGCCGTACCTATTAGATATTCACGTAGAAAAGCAAGACAACGTATTTCCTATGGTGCCTGCGGGTGCTGGCGTTGATGACGTACGTTTAAGTTAAGAGAAGAGCATTATGGAACAGAAAGTTTATTATTTAAAATTAAAATCCGAAAATGCCTTGCGCGTACTGCAACGTATCTCAACGGTATTTTCACGTAATCGCTTTAATATTGAAGAGTTGCACGTTAAAGAGACAGAAGAAAAAGGCGTTTCTTTATTTAGCGTAACCATTCATGCAGAGCCAGCGCGTATTGATAATTTAAAGAAACAGTTGCGCCGTATCATTGAGGTGCTCGAAGTCACTATTACGGCTAAGTAAAACAAAAAAACCTGAGCAAGCTCAGGTTTTTTTATATTTGAAAGATGTTTATTTAGTCATCTAAGACAAAAGTAACCATCATAGTAACGCGAAACTCAGTCACTTTACCGTTATCAACCATAGCATTTTGATCTTTAACCCAAACTGACTTAACATTTTTAAGTGTTTTAGAAGCGCGTTTTACACCCTCTTTAATGGCGTGTTCAAAACTTTCTTCAGATGAAGAAATAACTTCAGTAACCTTAGCGATAGACATAATTCTCTCCTAGTCGATTAATACAAAGGCTAAGTAAACCAACAAAAAAGACATATATCAAGCTCTAATTTATTAGGAAACATTAATTTACATCTGTTGGTAGATAGTAGAGAATAAATCCTTGTTTTATATAAGGTTAATCGCTGTGTTTCAAACTTTGCACCCTAAAAATATTTTATTGGCTTTAGATAGCATAGACTCAGATTCAGGGTCATATGTTATGGATAGGCGCTCAGCTTTGCGGCGTGTTATGTGGACCTTAGCAACGGTTGCGATCAGCTTATTATTGATTAATTACCTTAAGAACAGCTCGGTTTTACGTGAAATTTTATACGGTATGGCCCTGTTTGATGGGCTGCCTAAAAAAAGCTATATAAATAGCATCTATAGTACGGGCTATGGGGAATTGATTGCTTATTGCTGGTGGACTTTTTGGCAATTTATCGGCTATTTAGTTTTGCCATTCATTGTTATTAAGGTGGTGTTTAAAGATCAGGTAATGGATTATGGTTGGCGCACGGCTGATGTAGCAAAACATTGGCGTGGCTATTTACTCTTGTTATCGCCAATATTATGTTTTGTGGTGATAGCGAGTTTTCGTGATGATTTTTCAACACATTATCCCTTTTATAGTCAGGCAGGTAGAAGTTGGACAGATTTTTTATTGTGGGAGATGCTCTATATTGCACAATTCATCTGTTTGGAGTTTTTCTTTCGGGGCTTTATGCTGCGCGCATTACAGCCAGCCTTGGGTGCTAATGCTATATGGATAATGTGTGTGCCTTACTTGATGATACATTTTCCTAAGCTATGGCCAGAAGCTACGGGCGCATTTTTATTTGGTTTATTTCTTGGTATCTTAGCTATGCGCTCACGCTCTATATGGGGTGGTGTGGCCGTGCATGTAGGCATTGCTTTGCTAATGGACATTACCGCTCTTATGCAGCGTGGCGCCATTCCCAAGCATTGGTAGGCTTATATTATGCTAGCAAGCTAAGTAAGTAAGGGAAGCTAGGTAACACTAAGATAAAAACAATTAAGCTTAGCATCCATGTCACGCTCGCTAAATCTTGGTCTAGTTTGTAAAGTGCGGGTGGCACTAATACAATAAAGGCCATCGGCATGGCTGACAATAAAAATAAAGATTGTAAAATTAAACCATCTTGTGCAGATTGCGCGCCAATTAAAAATACCAAGCTAACGGCAAAGATAGGCACTAAAAACTGCTTGGCAAGTGCTAGTACCAAAGCCTGTTTCCATAAGCGTTGCAGGGAGCCTAGTTGAAATGACAGGCCCACGGCAATCATTAATGAAAACGTACCAATAGGCACAAACAAATCGACAACATTATTGAAAAAATCAGGTCGTGTATAACCACTGTAATT
>JAHDBX010000185.1:0-4122 GCA_020630145.1 Gammaproteobacteria bacterium
CGTTCGGACAGGATAACCGCTGAAAGCATCTAAGCGGGAAGCCCCTCCCAAGATTAATTCTCACATTGACTTTAAGTCAACTGAAGGGCCGTTGAAGACTACAACGTTGATAGGCTGGGTGTGGAAGTGCAGTAATGTATGAAGCTAACCAGTACTAATTGCCCGTGCGGCTTGACCATATAACCCAAAGTAATTGGTGTTATATGGTTTGAACAACAATTTCAATCTCTGATTTGAAAGAGTATGTATAAGCAACCCAAATAACTAGCATTCCTTATTGTTAACGATTTTAGAAATTTAATCGTGCTGTTGAATTACGGCATGATATAACCAGTTTTCTGGCGACCATAGAATTTTGGAACCACCTGATCCCATCTCGAACTCAGAAGTGAAACGAAATATCGCCGATGGTAGTGTGGGGTTTCTCCATGCGAGAGTAGGTCATCGCCAGGATTTATTTAGAAAAACCCGTTCTTAATTGAACGGGTTTTTTTTTGCTTCAGATTCCTTCAAATAATACAAAAAAATGTACCGTAAACCGCTTATCGGGTTATTTGCATATCAAGTGCAAAACAAAATGAACCAAGATGCCTTCAAATAGACAAACGTAAATACATTCAGCATTAAAGGTTCCTTATGGCAAAGAAGAGAAAGACAATAAATAAAAAAACGCTAGCTAATAATGAAAAAAAAGTAGCTGAGGTATTCAGTTGGCCTAGCTTTGTAAAGAAGGCTCTGTTCTTTGTATGTTTGCTTGGTATCTTGGCAGTACCAGCTGTTGCCTTTATGAAAAAGCACGATGTTGAACACGATTTGTCAGTTGTCGGTAATGGTACGCCAACCGTTGTACAAATACACGATCCTAACTGTCCATCCTGCAAGCGTTTAAAACGCAACTTAAATAGCGTGAAAGCAGCTTATCTAGATGACATACAATTTAAAACAGCTGATATTAAAACAGCAGCAGGAAGCCAGTTTGCTAGAAAGCATGGTGTTCCTCATATCACTTTATTATTCTTTGATGCAAAAGGTACACATAAAAACACTTTGCAAGGTATTAGTTCCCCTGATCGTATTCAAGCAGAATTAGAAAAACTGAAGCGATAGTTGTACTTTTTTGACTCGTCAATAAATCACAGCTTCCTGACGAAAAGCTAAGCATCATAAATTGATAGTTTTATTCTCCAAATAAACAGCCATTCTTTATGGCTGTTTTCATATTTTTTACACATTGTTTTCTCTTTACATGTCTACACTTTCCTATATAGCTTAAATGCTTATATAAACCTAAATTGAATAAGGGAATAATTCCAACAAGACTCCAGCATGGAAAGGAAAAAATATGTCTATACACCTTAGTTCGACAACAGCAAATTTATCGATGATGACCACATCATCAAGCAATAAAATAACAGAAGAGCAAAAAGCCTCTATCGAATCAATATTAAGTGAATACAATAGTGCAGAACTGAATGAGTTAGATGCATCTAGCATTGTTCAAAAAATTAGCGAGCTAGGTGTTATGCCTGGTATACAGTTAGAAGGGGTGCTAGCTGATGCAGGCTTTGATGCCAAGGAAATAGGTGATTTGGCTAGTGTAAATAAACAAGGCCCAAAGGGTGGTCCACCTCCTGTATCAAATGATAATGCAACGACTATTAATCAAGAAAACCTACAAGTCTTGCAAGACATTTTGGCGCAATATAATGATTTACTAAACCTCAGTAGTCGTGAGGAAGACAGCTTAATTGCTCAACTATCGGAAGCAGGCTTATTAGAACCCGGGGCCATCATTAATATAACAAGCTAGCAAAACTAAAGTTGCGCTGCGTAAACCTGCTCGATAGCGACACTATCAAAAAAGACCAACCAAGCTAGATTTAATCGCGTTACACTGTCGTTATATTGTGGTTAATCTAAACTGCGGTCTTTAAATAGGAAAGAACCTTGAGTGAAAGCAACTTCGCAGCGCTAAATCTACGTGCTGAACTACAAGAAAACCTAGTTCCATTAGGTTTTACCAATATGACAGCAATACAAGCAGAAAGCCTGCCGGCAGTTTTGCTTGGGCGAGATGTTATTGCGCAAGCTAAAACTGGCTCTGGTAAAACGGCTGCCTTTGGTTTAGGTATATTAAATTGCATTGATGCTAAAAACTTTGCGGTGCAATCACTTATACTTTGCCCGACAAGAGAGCTAGCCGATCAAGTAGCAACTGCCATACGTGAATTAGCGCGAGGTTTGAGCAATATTAAAGTTCGTACCTTGTGCGGCGGAACACAGTTTGGGCCTCAAGTAAAGTCATTAGAAAATGGTGTCCATATCGTAGTGGGTACGCCAGGTCGAATTGAAGAGCATTTAAGAAAAGACACGCTTAAACTAGCACAACTTAAAACTTTGGTCTTAGATGAAGCTGACCGAATGCTCGATATGGGTTTTCAAGAACAAATTGATGAAGTCGTTAAATACGCACCAATAAAACGACAAACACTACTCTTTAGCGCAACCTTTCCAGAAACAATAAAATTGATATCAAAACGTGTTATGCAAGAACCCCTTATGGTAAAGGTTGCCTCAGCACATGATGGAAATAGCATTAAACAACATTTCTATAAAATAGACGATGATATCGATCAACGTGTATTGGCAATTAGACTTTTACTGCTGCATCATCGGCCAGTATCTAGTATTGTATTTTGTAATACCAAACGTGATGTGCAAAGTATTCATGACAAACTTCGGCATAGTGGTTTTAGTATAAGCGCCTTGCACGGTGACCTGGATCAAAAAGATCGTGATCAAACCATCGTGCAATTCTCTAATAAAAGTATAGCCATCTTGGTGGCAACTGATGTTGCCGCACGCGGTTTAGATATTGACTCTGTCGATGCGGTATTTAATTTTCATATTTCTCGTGACCATGAAGTGCATACTCATCGTATTGGCCGAACTGGCCGTGCAGGTAGCAAAGGTATGGCCTGTTCGCTTTATTCAGATAAAGAAACTTATAAAATAGCCTTATTGGAAGGTGAACTAGGGCATGAAATTAACAGCGAAGCACTACCAACATCATATGGTTTGAATCAAGAGCCTTTAAAGGCAAGTATGACGACCTTAAATATAGCTGGGGGTAAAAAAGATAAAGTGCGCCCCGGCGATATTCTGGGTGCCTTAACAGGTGAGAAAGGTATTGCGGGTGAGCAAGTTGGTAAAATTAATATAATGCATAATCGGGCTTTTGTGGCGGTGAATACTGCTGTAGCGAATAAGGCTTTGGATAAGTTATCGAGAGGCAAATTGAAGGGGCGATCGTTTAAGGTAAGGATGCTACGCGGCTAAAACTTTTTCTTTTGTCATTCCCGCGAAGGTGAGAGTCTAACCCCTAATCTTGGTACCTCACTATGCGGGTGTGATAATATTTTTCAACGTCTCTTTAACATCATCCAAAGCCTCAGTCAGCATCTTATGAGTCACAATCAAACCAAATTCTACTTTAGTATTAATCTCAGATGCCTTTGGTAGAGACTGTTTGTGCTCTACGCTACAGCCTGCTCAATATGATTTTTATTATGCGCTTGAGCGATAGTATTTTGCTTTATTTTAGAGGATGAAGTACGTGGGTTATACAGCACTTGGATTATCTTTTTCCCTTTGCTTTTCAAATAAGTTTCTACTGCAATATTATGCGGTTTTTTACCCCAATCTTCGCCTACAACAAATATATCTACATCTAGCTCTCTACAGCCAGAAACATATTCCAGTTCGTGATAGGGGCGCACGATATCAACACAGCTTAAGGCTTCTAACATTTCGCGGCGTTGGTCTAGGGGAATAACCGGTACATTGGGTTTGTAAGAATTTACTACGCGATCTGAGGCTACGCCTACTGCCACTGTGTCGCCTAATGTTTCACAATACTCTAATAACGCGAGATGTCCAACATGTAATAAATCAAAAGTACCTACTGTATATACAATCATTATGTTATTTGAATTCCTGGTTAAAGTGCTTGCTGTTTATTTTTGTGCTTAATTTCATTTTCGTCTACAACAGTTTCCAAGTATAAATGCCTGTCATCCAAAGTGTATAAATAGCAAGAATGAAAACATTGATTGGATTGCC
>JAHDBX010000185.1:4132-4726 GCA_020630145.1 Gammaproteobacteria bacterium
GTATGGCTAGTGTTACGCAGCTAAGATAAAGTATGACAGTAAAAATTTCCTGACTTGTAACGCTCTCAAATAAAAATACGAAAATTAAAATAATGCTGTTGTTATCAAGTGCTAGGCCTGTGTATTTTGTTCCGTCAGCAAGGCCGAATGTGCTGAAGTAACTTAAGCGTATTGCACTTGCTGCAAGCATTAAAAATGCGCCTATTAAAAATATGGATTCGAATTTTCCATAGCTAAGTAAAAGAATGGCCGGTGCAACGCCATAACTGACGATGTCTATTAATATATCAAGTTGGCCACCGAACGTTCGATCGTCGCCTGTACGCCCTTTCATCTTTCGTGCAATCAACCCGTCTGCCCAGTCAAAAGCAACGGCCCATATCATGCCTATCATGGCGGCGTAATATATTCCAAGTATGCTGAAGTAAATAGCTAACGTTGTGCAGGCTAAACCTGCAAGCGAGCATAGGTTAGGTAGATCTTTTACATAGGAAAGAATACTGGCTTGTAAATCATTCGGTTTTTCACTATTTGTTGTCATCGTTATCCATTAAGTGGTACTTAATGGTCTTATGACGTATTAAGTAGGTAGAG
>JAHDBX010000186.1 GCA_020630145.1 Gammaproteobacteria bacterium
GGTATGAATTAGTTGGCAATATAAGCAAAGGCTTTGTTGGTCAGCAGTTACAAACCGTACGAGAGTATGTGCGCCAGTTCCAGTTTATTGAAAAATTACAAAACGAAATTATACAAAAAACAGCATCCATTGAAGATGCATTAATGAGTTAATAATCATGGCAGTATTGCAAAGTGCAGAACCCGGTGAGTCGACAGCGCCACATGAACATAGATTGGCAGTAGGCATAGATTTAGGCACGACCAATTCTTTAGTGGCATCTGTGCGTAGCGGTGTGGCTGAAACCTTGCCTGATGAAGCTGGTGAACATATACAGCCTTCTGTTGTACATTATGGTGAAACAATATTAGTAGGGCGCGAGGCAGAAAAATTAGCAATTCAAGACCCTAAAAATACACTGCAGTCTATAAAACGTTTTATGGGTCGCAGTTTACAAGATGCTGATAAGAGTAGCTTGTATGACTTTGATGCTAATAGTGAAAGTGTGCCACGCATTATTACTAGGCAAGGTAGTGTTACACCCATTGAAGTATCAGCAAAAATTCTAGAGGCGCTTAAGTTACAGGCAGAAAGAACATTGGGCGATGAGCTTACTGGTGCAGTAGTGACTGTGCCGGCTTATTTCGATGATGCGCAACGACAGGCGACTAAAGATGCGGCGAAAATAGCGGGTTTGCATGTTTTACGCTTATTAAATGAACCTACCGCTGCAGCAATCGCTTATGGTTTGGATAGTAAAGAAGAAGGCAATATTGTTGTATTTGACTTAGGTGGGGGTACATTTGATGTATCGGTTTTACGTTTGCATAAAGGTGTATTTGAGGTGCTGTCAACGGCAGGTGATACAGCTTTAGGCGGCGATGACTTTGATGACTTATTGCTTGAATTACTGTTAGAGAAGTCAGGTATATCTACTACAGCTAGTTTGTCTGCCAATACATTGCGTGCATTAAAAACAGAGGCTAAATCGCTCAAAGAATTATTGTCAGAGCATGATCAGGTTAAGGTTGATTTTAGTTATGATGGCCTATCAATTAAAACTGATGTGACTAAACAGCAGTTTAATGAATTGTCTGATGGCTTGCTTAAAAAGGCTTTGCTAATTTGTCGCAAAGCTATTCGTGATGCTGGTATTGATTTGGCCGATATTAATAATATTGTCATGGTCGGCGGCTCAACAAGAATGCCTGTAGTGCGTGAAAAAGTCAGTGATTTTTTTAAACGACCTGTTTTAATTAATATTGATCCAGATAAAGTTGTTGCTATTGGCGCAGCTATACAAGCTGACGTGTTAGCTGGCAATAAATCACAAGGCGAAATGTTGCTCTTGGATGTATTACCTTTGTCACTAGGTGTTGAGACAATGGGTGGCTTGGTAGAAAAAATTATTCCTCGTAATACGACGATACCTGTAGCAAAAGCACAAGAGTTCACGACGTTTAAAGATGGCCAAACAGCCATGATGGTGCATGTATTGCAAGGTGAACGTGATTTAGTTGATGACTGCCGTTCCTTGGCAAAGTTTGAGTTGCGCGGAATCCCTGCTATGGTGGCAGGTGCAGCAAAAATACGTATTACCTATCAGGTTGATGCAGATGGCCTGTTAAATGTATCAGCACAAGAACTGCAAAGCGGTATACAAGCTGAAATACAAGTGAAGCCATCATTTGGCTTAAGCGAAGACGAAGTAACGACTATGCTAAAAGCCTCGCAGGCTAATGTACAAGATGATGTAAGGGCTAGAAGTCTGCGTGAACAGAAGGTTGAAGCTCAACGAGTTATCATAGCGATTGACAGTGCGTTAGCCGCAGATGGTGATACTTTGTTATCTGATGAAGAAAAGCAGAAGATTGTTGAGGCAAGGGAAAACTTATATAAGACATCACAAGCTGATAATGAAGATGTTATTAAGGAAGCAATTGAACTATGTGAGCAAGTCAGTGCCGATTATGTTGCTAGAAGAATGGATCAAAATATCAAAACCGCTATGGCGGGTCATAATATAGAAGAGTATAAATAGTATGCCAAAACTAATTTTTTTACCGCATGAAGACATTTGTCCTGAAGGAAAAGTAATCGAGGTAGAGCCGGGCGTTAGTGTATGTGATGCAGCACTTAAAAATAATATTGATATAGAACATGCATGTGAAAAGTCTTGTGCCTGTACAACTTGTCATGTTTATGTTCGTGAGGGTGGTGAGTCTCTTGAAGAGCCAAGTGAGTTAGAAGACGACTTTTTAGATAAAGCATGGGGTTTGGGTATGGATTCACGCTTAAGTTGTCAGGCTATTGTTGCAGAAAAAGATTTAACGATTGAAATTCCAAAGTATACAATTAATATGGTTAGTGAAGATCATTAGGTATAAACGGGTATAGCCTGATGTAGTTAATATTCTAAAGGTATAATATAAAATGATGACATTAAAATGGACGGACAGCTTGGATATTGCTATTGCTTTAGATGAAGCATACCCAGATATAGATCCACAATATGTGCGTTATACCGATATGCATGAATGGATTTGCAAACTTGAAGCGTTTGATGATGAACCCAGTAATTCTAATGAAAAAATTCTAGAAGCCATACAAATGGCGTGGATTGACGAAAAAGACTAGTTAACAAGAGGCGGGCTATGGTCGATAAAATAGTAGTAGCACATAGAGGTTTGTGCGAACTTTACCCTGAGAACACACTGCTAGCAATAAAAGAGGCGGTTGCCGTTGGTGCTAAAGCTGTTGAGTTTGATGTGCAGCTTTCAGAAGATCATGTGCCGGTTGTTTATCATGATCACAGTCTTAGTCGTTTGTCCGACAAGCCGGGCTTGATTACAGAAAAACCGTGGATGGTTTTACAAACTTATCAAGCTTGCTACCCAGAGCGTTTTGGTGACAAATATAAAGGCACACTAATAAATTCTCTTGCTGAAGTTGCTGATTTTTTTAAAGCAAACCCGGGTGTAACGGCGTGTGTCGAAATAAAAGAAGAGAGTGTCAATGCTTTTGGTGTTGATGTGGTTGTAGATAAAATAGTAGATGTTCTTAGGCCTATATTATCTCAGGTATTATTTTTAAGCTTTTCAGCTGAGGTTATTGATGCCTTGCATGAGAGAAGTCTGCGGGCGACTTGCTGGGTGCTGAGATATTACGATATAGAAAGTCTCTGTCGTGCTAAAACAATGCAGCCTCAAGCTTTAGCGGTGAATCAAAATAAGTTACCAACAATTGGTCAAGCCTTATGGTCAAAAAATGAAGGCATTGATTTTGACTGGATGGTTTATCATACCGAAAACCCAGATACTGTTGATTATTTGTTTGCACAAAATGCAAAATATGTTGAGACAGATAATATAAAAATCATTGCAGAAAAACGCCCTGAGTATTTTAAAAAATGAACACTAATATTAATTATGATGTTGTTATTGTTGGGGCAGGTGTTCAGGGTGCAGCAACTGCTTTGGAGGCTATTAAAAATAACTATAGAGTCCTATTACTTGAGCAATATGCTGAGCCAGCCAAAGGTACCTCGTCTAAATCGTCTAAACTTATACATGGTGGTTTACGTTACCTAGAGTCGTTTGAGTTTGGCTTAGTTAGAGAATGTTTGCATGACCAGCATCGTTTATTACGCGACTATAGTGACTTGGTCTCGTTGCAGAAGTTTCATATTCCCATTTATAAAAGTACGAGTCGCTCTAGAATTATTATTCGTTTAGGTCTCACGCTTTACGCCTTTCTTGGTGGTTTGAAAAAGCATAACCGTTTTAGAAAACTAAAGAAGTCTGAATGGGCTGACTTAGATGGCGTGAAGACAGATGAGCTTTTGGCTGTTTATCAATATTATGATGCACAAACCGATGACGCTGCGTTAACTCGTCGTTTAGTCGAACAGTTCCAGCAACTCGGTGGCGATGTGCAATACAATGCCAAGTTTAGTCAAGCAGCTATGCAAGAAAAATTAGTAACAGCATCGTATAAGCAGAATGATAAGGAATATACGGTCACTGCACGCATGCTTGTTAATGCTGCTGGCCCTTGGGTCAATCATGTTGTTGATAAGTGCCACCCAGAAAGCCAAAGAATAAAAGTTGATTTAGTTCAAGGTACGCATATAGAGTTAGAAGGGAGTTTAGAAAAGGGTATCTACTATCTCGAGGCACCTCAAGATCAGCGTGCAATATTTGCTATGCCATGGAAAGGGCGAGTTATGTTTGGAACGACTGAGCACGTGCATGAAGGTCCTCCCGAAGATTGTCGGCCTACGGATAAAGAAATTAACTATTTGCTAGACGTTTATAACCATTATTTTACTGATGGCAAAGTTAAAACACGTGATGACGTTCTTGAAGCATGGGCTGGTTTACGTGTTTTGCCAGAAAGCAAAAATAACCCCTTTAAACGTAGCCGTGAAACTTTATTGATACCTAACCAAAAAGAACATGCTCGGCTTATTTCTGTTTATGGTGGTAAATTAACAAGTCATCACTCTATGGCGAAAAAATTAGTGAAGAAAATTCAAAACTATATCGATTAAATATAGTCATAAGAGCAGTATTCGAGGAATTATTATGAAAACTGTGCTTATTTTTATTATTGGTTTATTCTTTCATCTCACATCATTAGCTGAGCAATTTCGTAGTAACGAAGAACAAGCGGTTCTGATAGAGTTATTTACATCTCAAGGCTGTAGTAGCTG
>JAHDBX010000187.1 GCA_020630145.1 Gammaproteobacteria bacterium
TCAACTGATTTAAGCTTATACCTCTTTTGTACGCAGCCTCACCATAACCTGCTTTTAAATAGCATATTGCAATACAACATAGTCATATATTTTCAAAGACATAAAAATATAGCCAAGCAATAAAAAGTGTGCAGACACTTTGGAAAAGAAACTTGGCATTTCATACATACAATCCTTGCACCTTTTTACTTTCATCCATTCCTGTTTTTATACAATTCCTGCTTAAACTTCTACAAGAAAGCTATAACGAAATTCTATATATTAATTGCTAAACTTTCTTGGCTTACTAAAATGAAATTCACCTCGACGATTAATTGCTTTGCCATCCTCAGTATCATTATCAGCAATGGGGTTATCTTCTCCGCCACCATAAGACTTAATACGTTGACTCGTAATACCCGATTGCAACATATATTTCCTAGTAGCATTTGCACGCCTATTTGACAAATTCAAATTATATTGGTCAGAACCTACATTATCTGTATATGCATAAATACTAACTATAACCTCTGGATTTTCTATCAGCTTCTGTATAATTCTCTTTACTTTTTCTCTAGAGCTATTAGTCAATTCTGACTTTCCTGAAGCAAAATTTACATACTGTACTTTATCCAAAGATATGTCTTTATCTGAATCTATTTCCACATAGACTGTTGCTGTATCATCTGTATTATTACTATCACTAATTGTATAGGTGAAATGATCTGTGCCAATAAAGTCTTCAGGCGCACGATAAATTAAATTTTTATTAGCATCTAAAGCTAAACGACCTTTTTTTGGCTGTGTAAATAAATCTATTTTTATCGCATCATTATCCGCATCTTTATCATTTTCAAGCAGCATTGAGCGCTTTAGTATTAGTACACCATTTTGCTCTAAACTTAACTTATCATCTACCGCTACAGGTGGGCTATTTGTCTTAACCACAACATGTTCTTTTACAATTGGTTTATAGGCTTGCTGAATTAAACAACCATATTCATTAATATTAACGTCAACTAAACTATTATCACAATGATCCGTTTTATCTGTTTCTAAATCCTTATCACGATCTAGTTCAAGCGGTAGAGCATCTTCGCCTTTGGCTTGTATATCAGAAAGTATAAAATTATTGTCTTCTATTTTTGCCTGTAAATTAAGCGACTCAAATAAACTACCTTTACCTTCATAGACACGATAACGAGCAGCTAGATAATCATAATAAGCTTCTGCATACCTGTTTTGAGCGCTATTCAATTCATTTTTAGCATCAAGTAAATCTATCAAATCTCTTTGACCTATAAAAAATTCTTCTCTATATGAAGCCATTGTTTTCTTTGATTGCTCAACATGTAGGCCCAAAAAATTGAGCTGTTTTTCTAAAGATTGGTCCGCTACCCATGATAGGCGCAAAGCATTTATTACCTGTCGTCTTATCCTTGCTGACAACTGTTGTTCTTCATGAATAAAACTCGTTTTTCTGCGTTGCTCAGCCTGGTCTGCTCCGCCACGGTAAAAGTTATAGGCAATATTTAATACAAGGCTAGTTTTGTCTGTTTCTCCGACTACACCATTTATATCATTCCCCACTTCTTTAGCCAGCTTTATATCAACTTTCGGATAATTGCTACTTTTGGATCGGTGCTGATCATAACGAGCCGCTTTAATATTATATGCAGCTACTTTTAAAGCGGGATGTCTTAGTAATGCCTCATCTATAAGCAAATCAAGCTCAAGGCCTGATCGATTTAATAACTCAGGCTTACTTAACTGATTAATATTTACGTATCGACCTAGAATTTCATGTATTCGAGTTAATGCATCTTGCATATTATTTTGTTGAGCAATTAAGCCTGCATTAGCGCGTGCTACACGCCCTTCTGTTTGCTCTAACTGGGAGCGACGACCGGCGCCTGAACGACTACGCCTACGGATTTTACTTAGTGTTTCTTGGTGAGAAACTACATTTTCTTCTGCAAGCTCTAATAAACGATATTGCTTTAATGCTTCTAAATAGGCTTGAATAGCATCTAAGGCAATATTATCGGCTGTGTCATATAGTTCATAAAGTGCTGAATGAACACGTGCATCAGCTTGTTTCACCCTATAGCGCGTATCAAAGCCATTGAATAAATTTTGAGTAATGGATAGCTCTATACTATCGCTAGTATAATCAGACGATGTAAGTGTTGAGTCATCATTAACCCGGCTAGCCGATGCTAATAAGTCAACACTAGGGCGCCAACTGCTTTTAGCAACGATTTCATCCTGCATAACTTGTCTAAAAATATGCACCTGCTCTCGCACACGTGGGTGAGTATTAATAACATCATTAACGTAGTCCGACAAACTTAAGGCATGGCTCTGCAGCCCAACCAACATAGCGCATATCAACAGAATTAATCTCTGTTTTCCTAAAATAAACCTCAATCGCATATTCATCACTCTCTAAGCCCTTCCATGTCGCATACTTAATATTATGACTTCGTGTTATTTCACGAATGAATAAGCATACGTATCTAGTGATAGCGGCGGCACACCATGCATTTTTAATAATTAACCGGTTTTGGTGGTAGCGGAAGCTGAAAGCAAGACACAAATATGACGATATCGAGAGATATTTACTATAAATATATGCCTAGATTACCTTACTTATTTCAATAATTAGCCGTGTGTTTTTCCAATAAAGAAACCGGGGGATTATGCTTTAAAGCGTTTACAGATTTTAGTATGAAAATATTTTTTACTATTTAAAATCAATAGCTTAGAATAAAATTTTGCTTAACACCTAGCTCAAGGTCTCTGCAAATAGACATTTACTATTCATTTGAAAATAGAAAAATATGCCGGATTTTACTAGGCAATAGTCCTGTAATTATAGGCACTTTTCATTTCAATGGGATTAATGTGTTTTTTAGTGTATTATTGTCATATTGAAAACATTTTCAATAACAGCTTAGTGTGTGCCATTAAGTAGTTTTACTGCAGTTAGTTATCCCATATAACTGCCTTTATCACACAAACCATAATGAGAAGTTACTAAACTATGTTGGAAAAAAGCATAATGAAGGCCAGCGATGGCCATGGAGAAATCCTAAAAGTAACGCCTGAAATTGCGGGTTGGAAATACCTTAGTTTCTCTGTGCGCGATCACAGTGACGGCGCAGGCTTTCAAGATACACGCGATGGTCTTGAAACTGCCATTGTACCGTTATCCGGCTCTGGTGTTTTCGTTGTATCTGGTCAGCGTTATACTCTAAGCAGAACCAGCGTTTTTGAGCAAATGCCACATATTCTTTATTTAACTCCCGGTGATACGGTGGAGTTAGAAGAAGGTGGTGATTTAACATTTGCTATTGGTTCAGCTCCTGCGGAAGGTAAGTACCCAACTCGATTATTTACACCGTCTGAAATGCATTCAGAAATTCGTGGTGGCGGCGCATCATTCCGTCAGGTTAACCATGTACTGGCGGCGCCTTTGCCAGCTGAACGCTTAATTTTATTTGAAGTATATGTACCAAGAGGCATGTGGTCCGGCTGGGCTCCACATTGCCATGACGGTAGAGAAGGTTCTCCTTATTTAGAAGAAACTTACTACTTTAGACTAGACCCGAGCAATGGTTTCTGGATGCACAGAAACTGGCGCGATGATGAAAACTTCGATGAAGTTGTCAACGGTGGTAACGGCGATTGTGCCTTAGTACCTAAAGGCTACCATTCAAGTGTAAGCTGCCCAGGCTCTAATATGTTTTTCCTAAATTTCTTAGCTGGTGATTTACTAGATGAGAAGCGTAGCACGCCACCATGTTTCCATGCTGATTACACGTGGATACATGATGATTGGGAAAAAGGTAAATGGAATTTACCTGTTGTATCACCTAAGTAATTTACTGAAGGTATAGTAAGACATAAAAAAAGCCCCTGAGTAGCAATACTCAGGGGCTTTTTATTATATTAATCTAGCAAGGAAAACGAACTTGCATATCATCAATAGCATGCAATAATTGATCAACAAACTCAGGATGCTTTTCAGGTAACGTTCCCCAAAGTACTTTATGTTCTGCAAATTCACGTTGACGATCAGCTTGCAGTAAAGGCTTCACTAAATCCCATTTTGGTTCAAAATAATCAAATGGAATTTTACCTTGCTCCACATGACACATAAACACATACCAAGATGCTATACCTTTAAGCCCACTTTTTGGCACAATACCTTGCGAATAAGCACCTTGAAGCGTCACTAAAATAAATATAGGAAATTTACTCACGCCATCTGCACATATACGCGCTGTCGAATCAGCAATATTTACATTGCTAAAGCGTTCTTTAATAACACTGTGATATTCATGCAAGTTTATGGGTGATTCTTGAATAGCGGGAATCACCTCATTAGTTTGATACTCAGAAAACAAGGTTGCCAATTCTGGATCTGACAAACCAGCATCATAGGTTTCATAGCCTTTCAATGCCGCAAGATAGGTCAGGATCGTATGACCACCATTAAGAATACGTATCTTAGCGTCTTCATAAGGCTCTACGTTCGTGACTACTTTTGCCCCCACCAAATCAAATGGTGGAACTGGCCCAGCAAAGTTATCTTCTATAATCCATTGAATAAAGGACTCACTCATAACGGCTAATTCGTCATCAACACCAAAA
>JAHDBX010000188.1 GCA_020630145.1 Gammaproteobacteria bacterium
GCTGATTTAGTAAAGCAAAGAAAGGCTAAGCCTGATGAAGAACATGTTGACTTTTTATCTTTATTTATGAATTCAAAGAACAGTGCTGGTGAATCGATGCCTGATAAAGCCCTGATTGATGAAATGGTCACAATGATTGTTGCTGGGCATGAGACAACAGCGATGACTTTGAATTGGTGTTGGTACTTATTGTCGCAAAACCCAGAGGCTGAGGCTCGTTTTCATGCTGAAGTAGATATGCTCGACAAAGATATTCCTGAATTTGATGATTTTGAGCGTTTGCCATATACGCGCCAAGTTATGGAAGAGACTTTGCGCTTGTATCCGCCGGTGTGGTTGTTGAGCCGTAAGGCTATAGAGGCGGATAATTTAGAGGGTTATGATATTGCCCCGGGTGAACATATTTTTGTTTCGCCTTATTTTATGCACCGGAAGCCTGAGTTCTGGCAGGATGCTGAGGGTTTTGATCCTGAACGCTTTAATGAGTCCAATTTAGATGATATCGAGAAAAACCGTAACCGCTATGCGTATTTGCCTTTTTCACTGGGGCCGCGTCGTTGTATAGGTGACATCTTTGCTCAGGTTGAAATGTATGTGCATTTGGCGGCAATGGGTAGGCGATTTAAGTTGCGCAGAGCAGATGATAATCCGATAGAATTAGCCCCTAATATTAACCTGCTCACGCGTCAGCCAATTATGATGCGTGTCTTAAATCGCTAAATCGCTAAATCTTTAACTCCTAAAAATACATTATGAACAATTATAAGACTTACCTGGACGTTATTCGTCATCGAGCTTTTGCTGATGAGACTGCTGAAAAAGGCATTACTTTTATTCAGTCCGCAAGTGAAGTAAATTCTCTAAGTTACAGGCAACTATTTGATTTATCACTAAAAACTCTTAAGTCTTTTCAGGAAAAAGGTTTTAAGCAAGGCGATACATTAGTGTTGTTCTTGAATGATAATCAACAGTTTTTGCAGGCTTTCTGGGCTTGTTTGTTAGGCGGAATTGTACCTGTGCCCGTTGCGGTAGGTATTAGTGATGAGCATCGCGCTAAGCTATTAAAAATCGTCAAACGTTTTGATAACCCTTGGTTGTGGGTGGATGAAAAGTCTGCGCAGTTGCTGTGGCGTTATGTTGATGAGCAGGATTTGGATGGTGAATATCGATCATTAAAGTCTCAAACTTTGCTTTGTGATCGATTTGTTGTCTCAGAAGAGCTTGCTGATCCTGCGGAGCTTGATGAGGACGATGTTGCTTTTATACAATTTTCATCGGGCTCTACTCGTGACCCTAAAGGCGTAGTTTTGACGCATAAAAATTTGATTACGACTAATGTCGCGATTGGTGAACGTTATGCTTATACCGAAGCTGATAGTAGCTTAAGCTGGATGCCGTTGACTCATGATATGGGTTTGATTGGCTTTCACTTGAATATGCTTGTTTTTGGTATGTCTCAGGCCCTTATGCCAACTGATATGTTTAGTCGTCGTCCATTGCTTTGGCTTAAAAAAGCATCTGAATTGGGTTCTACTGTTTTGAATTCGCCAAACTTTGGTTTTAAGCATGCTTTAAAGCTCTATGATAAAAAGAGTATGGCGGATGATGAGCTGGATTTGTCAGCTGTTCGCGTGATTTCAAATGGCGCTGAGCCGATTTCTATCGCTTTGTGCCATGAATTTAATGAAAAAATGGCTCGGCATGGCTTGTCTTCTACCGCTATCTTGCCTTCTTATGGGCTTGCTGAGGCAGCGTTAGCGGTTTGCTTGTGGCCAGCAGGTAAGGCTTTTGAGGCTGTTAGTGTTAAACGTGATAATTTATTAGCTGGTTCGCCTGTTGTTTTTGTTGAGCCAGAAAGTGAAGGGGCGGTGAGTTTTGCGGTTGAGGGTAAGCCTGTGAGGGATTGTCAGGTGCGTATAGGTGATAGTAATGGGCATGACTTAGGTGAGGGTGTTGTTGGGGAGATTTTAATTAAGGGTCTTAACGTAACATCAGGCTATTACAAGGAAGAGGCTGCCAATGCTAATTTATTTACTGCTGATGGCTTTCTTGGTACGGGTGATCTGGGTTTTCTGCATAAGGGTGAGCTTGTAGTAACTGGCCGCTTAAAAGATATTATTTTTGTTAGCGGACAAAATTATTACCCTCATGATCTGGAAAATATGGTGCTTGAGCTACCTGATATGGAGTTAGGTAAGGTGGTGGCATGTGGTGCTAGGCCGAATGACGCTAGTGAGGATGATATTTTAGTGTGTATTTTGTATCGTGGCGACGTACAAGAATTTGTTGGTATTGCGCAAGAGGTTAAATCCCATATTAATGCATATGCAGGTATTGAGGTCAGTCATGTTTTGCCTGTGCAGCGTATACCCAAGACAACAAGTGGTAAAGTGCAGCGTCGTTTCTTTGTGGGTGCTTATTTGCAGGGGGATTTTGATGATGTGATAGCTGATTTAAATGCGTATTCGAATGAGGTGACTGAGAGTGATTTTTCTTCTGAAAATTATGATAAATATCAATTGCTTATAGCTAATTCTTGTGAAAATACTTTACCTGAAAAACAGCTTGGTTTAGAGGATAATTTTTTCGATATTGGGATGAGCTCATTAGAAATGGCGCAAATTCATGAACAAATTGAAACGGCTTATCCGGGTATGGTAGATATCATGGATGTCTTTGATCATCCGTCTATAAAAGCATTGAGTGCGTTCTTAGCATCTAAAGATGATAGTTAATTGGTCAGCAGGTTGATGTCGTTTATCTGGTTATGCTTGTAAGCATATATAGGGCCTGCTAGTTTAGCTAAAAGCAATGAGGTGCGTGCATATGCGTGTTCTTTTGTATTTTAGCTATTTATTTCTTGTTTTAATTAGTGACCTGCTTGTGGCCCAGGTAAACATTAATGTTGCTGCTGAAGCTGTTTTGGGCAAACTTGTTGTTATGCAAATTAATGGTAAGCGAGAACAGCTTCGTGTTGGTGAAACAAAGGGCAAGGTCAAAGTCACCGATGCGAATACCAGTATAGTAACGCTTAATATTGATGGTGAAGTGCGCAAGATAAAAGTAGGTGTTGCAAGCGTTCGCAGTAACTATAGTCAAAGTAAAAAGATAGAAAGGATTAGTCGTAACGCTATTGGTATGTATGAAGTTGTTGGGACAATCAATAATCGTTCCGCTAATTTCTTAGTTGATACTGGTGCTACATTTGTTTCTTTATCTCTCGCACATGCTAAGCGGCTTGGCATAGATTATAAAACGAAGGGCCGTTTGGTTCAGATGAGTACAGCAAATGGAGTGGCGCCAGCATATTTTATTAAGCTTGATACCGTCTCTGTAGGCGGGATCACCATAGACCAAGTCGAAGGCGTTGTCATGGCGGGCGCAGGTATGCCAGAAATTCTATTGGGAATGTCTTTTTTGAACCGTGTTGATGTTTCTTATAAAGCTGGTATTATGACTTTGGAGAGTCAGTAGCGGTAATTTCCAAAGAACTGCCCACTATATATAGCTATTCAGCTGTGTAAGCTCCCATTCACGAGCAAAAAATCTTAATCTTTGAAAGGTACACATATGAAAACGGTATTAATTACTGGCGCATCTTCAGGTTTTGGTCGTGCCATGGCTTATAAGTTTGCAGCTAACCATTGGCGTTTAATACTCGTTGCTAGGCGTGCAGATAGGCTTGCAGCAATAAAGGAAGAGCTTTCTGATACAGCTATACATACTGCTGTTTTAGATATAACGGACCAAAAAGGTATTGAGGCATTCGTTAATGCTTTGCCTAAAGATTTTGCTGATATAGATTTGCTTATTAATAATGCCGGCTTGGCGTTAGGCTTGGCGTCTGCCGATAAAACGAACCTTGATGACTGGAATAGCATGATTGAAACGAATATAACGGGTCTCGTTACTATGACGAGGCAAGTATTGCCTAATATGGTAAAGAATAATCGTGGCCATATTATTAATGTAGGTTCAATTGCAGGGCAGTGGCCTTACCCTGGTTCAAATGTATACGGGGCTACTAAGGCATTTGTTAAGCAATTTTCATTAAATTTACGTGCTGATTTATTTAAAACGGCGGTAAGGGTAACTAACTTGGAGCCGGGGTTGGCGGAAAGCGAATTTTCACTTGTGCGTTTCAATGGCGATAAGGAAAAGGCTGAGAGTTTATATAAAAATATAAAAGCTTTACGGCCAGAAGACATTGCTGAGGCTGCATTTTGGGTGGCAACTCAGCCCGAACATGTTAATGTAAATAGTATTGAAATGATGCCTGTTGCTCAGTCTTGGGATGCTTTGGCAGTCAATAGAGACTAGTTTTTAAACATTTCTTAAAAATGAACTGAGCAGTATTAGTGGCAGACCAATTAAGGTGTTTGGGTCGTTGCCATGTTACTTTTCAAATAAGCTAATGCATAGGCTTTCAGCTTTAAAGCTCCCAGCAGAGTGTAGGGGTTGGTCTATTTCAATATAGTCTTGAATCTCTTGTTCAGATAGGTTTCTAAACGTTGCTGTAAACGTGTCCAGGCATAGCTGGTAGCTTTGGTCTTGGCTATTAAGCAGGCATAAGCTTGTGTAAAAAGTAGACTCGTTTCCCGATTGAAATTGTAACTGTTCGATAGCT